>NZ_JAUBUB010000043.1:0-50819 GCF_036705265.1 Microcoleus sp. B4-C2 | reverse complement strand
CGTCCTTTTTGGACGGGCGGGACGCCCATCCCACAATAACAATTAAAATTGTAAGTTATTTAATTCGCGATCCTTACGACAAACCAACGGGTAACTCAAACGAGCGACACTCACATGAGTGACACTCTAAAAAGTGACTGTGCATCCACAAATCCCACCAGTTATACCTGAAATATCAAACACCAAAACTTAAATGTTGAGAGGAACCACATTATGTACACCGAAGAAAGAAGCTTGAACAATGAAACTATGGCTCTCGTCGCCGATACTACTGCTCAATCAACTCTGGCATTTGCTGAAACCACGGGAGTAAACAAACCGACTTTGCAAAGGGGTTCAACAGGTCAAGCTGTCAAGGAACTACAACAGCTTCTATTTCATTGGGGTTATTATTTCGGGTCGATTGACGGTATTTTCGGCGTCCAAGTTTACAACGGGGTCATAGGCTATCAACACCGCGTCTTTTTAAAAGAAGATGGGATTGTCGGCCCTCTCACTTGGGAAGCACTATACTCTGGTGCACCTGTGAATATGCCGATCGTCATGAAGGGCAGTTCTGGTAATGCTGTTAAAATTGTTCAGAATGTCTTGAAAATCAATGGATACTATTTCGGATTCATTGACGGATTATTCGGGCCGATGACAGATGTAGCAGTGCGACAATTGCAACTGAGCATGGCTTTACCGCAAGATGGAATTGTCGGCTACAGAACTTGGCACGCCCTCAGCAAGTTACCGCACTAATGACTGGTTGGATTAATATCAATTCCGGTTGTACGAGCGAAATGACTGTTGACTGTTGACTCGATTTTATTATTCTGATGCAACCGGAAACGATATCACTTTCAGTAATCGCAAAAAATCTGTAGATCAATTAGGGATTTAGGCTTTGCCTAAGTCCCTAATTCTCGTTAAGGGTAAGGCAGCGCGCGGGAAGGGCGATTGATTCCCTGCGGGATAGCTTCGCTTCACGCAAATTCTGTTACCGTTCCAGGCGATGAAAAATATTCTCGACTTTTCCGTGTTTATTTGTTACTATATCTTAGGAAATTGGGAGTCACAATCCGGTTTATTTCCCTTCAGCTTTAATTGTAAATAGTTGCACTCAGAAAATTATTATTCCGATACTTAGCTAACAAGACTTAGGCATGGAGGGCTTATTCCCGGTTTCTACAAAAAATTCCAGGTTGAGTAACGAGAAATCTAGGAATCAACCGGGTTTTTAAGCCAAGCGCACGCCAGTCCCGAACTAGCCTTTGATGAACTTTTCTAATTTTTGAGCCATCTTCTCGACAATTCCCTCTGAAGTATCTGTCGCCGATGCTTCAGCTTCAATACGCTTGACCACATCCTCTGAAAGATTCAGCAACCGCACTAACTTTTGATAAGCTGCGGCTTCTTCAGCGTTAATTTTTGGTTCGTCGGGAGTGCGAGAACTAGATGAAATCACTTCATAGCCGAGTTGCAAGACTAATTCCTTTTCATCTTGAGTTTCTAGTTGGCCGATCAACTCGTCAAGGGGGATATTTTGCATGATGTAATCGCGCAGTTCTTGTTGCATTTGTTGTCCGTCGGTATCTGGGGCAAACAAACGACAAAAGCGATCGAGCATTAAATTAACTTCTTCTGTGGCGAGTTCGCCGTCAGCCCAGGCCATAGAAGCAACAATCCTGAGCAGATTCATCTGGCGGGGCGTAATTGATGGAGGAGGTGGGGTTTGCATAATCAAAATGGGTAATTGGTAATATTAACTCCGGTGCAACCGGAATTATTGTTGACTGTTTACTGTTGACTGTTTACTGTTAACTGTCAGTCGAAAAACTGAATGATAGTTGAGTATTGACTGGTGATTCAATTTTACCAGGAGGATGCTAGCAGAATTGGGAATTGGGAATTGAGCTTGATTTCTTCTGGTCTTTTCTTTCCCGTTCACCTTCTTTTATGTCACAATTTCGATAGAGGAACTCCCAGCCATCCAGTAAAGTTTTGTTTCTGAATAGCGGTGGGCTGTTCCACCGGCACGATCGAGTAACGCATCGGGCGCGGCGGGGCGAGAGTAACAGGACAAGTCCGCAGTTCGTCTTGGTGAAAAACTGTCACCGAGACGATATCCCCAGGCTTGAAATCTTTTAGTCTCTCGCCCGCTTGTTCTGAATTTACCCGAAAACCTTCGATCGCCAGCAACTCGTCTCCAGCATCAATTCCGGCTAATTGTGCCGGAGATCCTACTTCGACAAATTTAACCATTTCCCGGCCGTTTTCCGTTCCCAACGTCCAACCGATGCGAGGTGTTTCGCTAGTTTCACCTGCGGTGAGTTCAAGCCCGAAAGGTTCCAGATACTTGTTGTAAGGCAACTCTTCTGTGCCGTCTATATAGCGCGCAAAAAAGTCGCTCAAATCGATGCCGGCGACCGACTCGATCGCACTTTGCAACTCTTCGGGAGTAAAGCCTATTTCTGCTGGCAGCGAAGGAGAATTTAACTGTCCGTTTGAGGTCAAATGCGCCGATTTGCCGTCTGTTCCCGACTTCAGGTCAAAATCGCCGTTTTGGGCCGAATTAGCATTGCCAAACTTCTGCCACATCAAACGCATCACATCGTCGAGCGATCGCTCATTGCCGTGTTTGGCGCGAATCAACAAATCGAGCAAAAACGAAACAACTTCCCCTTTCAAATAATAGGAAATCTGCGAGTTGTCGCTGTTAGAATCCCGGCGATAAAGTTTAATCCAAGCATCCCAGCTCGACTCGCTCACAGGCTGTACACTCCGCCCCGGAGTCGTCTGCAAGCGAGTAATTTCCTTAGCCATACCTTGGAAAAAACCTTTCACGCTGTAGAGACCTGAGCGAAAAGGAATCACCAAATCGTAATAACTTGTAGTGCCTTCAGAGAACCATAAAGAAGGAGTATAATTCTCTTTTTCGTAGTCAAATACTTCGAGAGCTTTCGGTCGAATGCGCTTGACATTCCACAGGTGAAAAAACTCGTGAGCTACCAACTGAATAAAGCGTTCATACTTTTCCTTAGCCCGAAAACCAAAACGCGGATAGTTGAGAGTGCAACTCTCCTTGTGTTCCAAACCGCCAAAACCAGAGCCGGACAAATGTAGGAAAAACACATAGCGTTCGTAAGGCAAACCGCCGAACATTTTTGCCTCAACTTCGATCACTTTTTGGATGTCTCGAATCGTGCGATCGGGTTCTAAATTGCCTTTTCCCCAAACAACTAGCTGGTGGGGTTTTCCCATCACTTCAAACTCGTACACTTCGTGACAGCCAATCTCAAAAGGACTATCGACAAGGGTATCAAAATCCGCAGCAGCGAAAGTAAGATTTTGGCCAGAAACAGGCGGCAAAGTAGTAACGGTGCGCCATTCCGGCTGCGGCGGCACAACGGTTACGGTGTAGCAGTTGCTCTCAAAACCGGGCAAGAAAAAGCACAAAGCCGCCGGATTGAAATAACCGTGAGTCGAGTCTAAATGATTGGTTCGCACTGTCAGTTCGTTGGCAAAAATGCGGTAGCGAACCGTGATATCTGACACCGAATCGGTCTCGATTTGCCAGTGATTTTTGCTGAGCTTGCGCCAAGGTAAAGCTCGATCGCCCGATAGCGAGCTAAAATCTTGCAGGTGGCGGGCGTACTCTCGAACCAAGTAAGAACCGGGAGTCCAGACAGGCATTTTTAAATCCAGAACCGACTCCGACCAACCTTGCACGCGCAAAGTTACTTCAAAGAGATGGGATTCAGGATTGGGCATCGCCACCGAATATTGAATTGTCGGTGCTGTTAGTTGCCCCTCACGGTTGCCGGCAGCGGACGAGGTATCCAAAGAAGTAACATCAGTCATTGACTTGCCAAATTAATCAAGTGCTTGAGGTTGAGCAAATGGATAGTTTGGTGGTCTGGATCGATATTGATCCAACCTTTACTATCGAGTTTTTCCATAATTTTGCTGGTTTCATCTAGGGTGATATCTGTGACATCAGCTAAGTCTTCATAAGGAATATTGAAGATATCTTTGCCCTCAGCAGTTTTCTGACCGTAGTTTTCTGCCAGCTCGACTAAAGTATTTGCTAGTTTAACCGCAGGCTGGCGGTTTCGGAGTTGATAGCGGAGATTGGTTTGGCGGAGTCGCCGCACCATCAGTTGCAGCATCCGGTGGTGCAATTGCGGGTCTTTAAACAGGGTTTGGATAAATCGCTGAGCTGTGACGCTCAGAAGTCGCACGGGCGATAGAGCAAGTACGTCATTCGATCGGGGAGATTCGTCCAGAATTGCCATTTCGCCGAAGAAGGCACCCCGTCCTAAAATAGCCATTGATACAGCTCGATCGTTTGACAAGCGGCGGACTTTTACCCAGCCAGACACGACAAAGTAAATCGCGTTGCCCCAAGAATCCTCCATCACCACAGCTCGGCCCGGGGGATACTCATGCTTGACGGCATTTGATAGCAGCCCTCCCAAGGTTTCTGGGTTAGCACCCTTAAATAGAGGGAATAGCTCACTGAAAGCTTCTGTCTTCATCAAAAAAATGGGTAGAAACCCCGTCCTTCTAGGACGGCTTTATATTGTCTTTTTTTGATTACTACCGCCTTGGGACTGGTTGGCGGGAGTGTGCTTTTGTGTTGCACTTTCAGCGGGACAATTACCGCTCAAACTTCCCAGCCCTGTACGCATAGTGTTTTGCTCTTTCGAGCCTCCCTTTCGGGGTGATGTTAGCCTGCGCCTTGGTTTAGTGAGCTTGTTGGGCCCAAAGCACTGCCCCAGTGACATTAGGGCTGTTTAACCTTCAGCGACAGAGCCCAAAACTGGCTTCGCATTCAAGGAGTGTCGTGACTCAAAAAACGTAGTCAGTTAAGACGCAAGGCCCGTCAGAATCGCTTGTCAGATTACTCTTCCAAGCCTCACGCCGTCGGGGCTGAGGTTCCTGACGCAAACTCGCGGAGGTGGAAAATATGATTAGGCGACACCCAACAGCTAGGGAAAGATCGATGTTTGGGAACACAAACAATCCGTTGCTCCTTTAATTGATCATAAGGGTGGACAGGCCCGGTTCACGTAAAATTGGCAGATTCTTTAATCTTAAACGGGTTTACAAGCCTGCCACTGCCTTTTGAACTTTACCCAACAGAGGTTCTATGTATTCCGGCCAGCCGATCGCGATTGACTGCGTGTGGGCCAGAGTTTCCGGCTCGATCGCATCTTTACTCCACCTCAGCGGTTGACCTTGCAAGTCGCAACAAACCAATCCGGCTGCTTTTGCTAAAGCCAAAGGGCCGGCGGTATCCCACACTTTAACTCTGCCGTTGAGATACAGGTACAAACCAGCTCGACCGAAGATAACTTCCATAACTTTTAAGCCAAAGCTGCCCAGCGAGTAAAATTCTGCGCCGGGGATGCTTTGGGCGATCGCCAGGGCGTAGTTTTTCTGGTCTTTGTCTCCGAGAATAATTTTACAATTTTCCGCTGTCGGAGCCGGGGGTTTGCATAGGGCGATCGGCTGTGGCGCTTCGGTTCCGACACTTTGGAACAATCCCCAATCTTTGCCGCCAAAATACATTTGGTCAAAAGCCGGGGCGTAGAGCCAGCCGGCCACCGGGTTCCCTTCCAGCAGCAGCCCCACCATGGAAGCGTAGTGCAGTTTTCCCCGAATAAATTCTTCAGTCCCGTCGAGGGGATCGATGCACCAGAGGCGCTGGTAATTGGCGCAGTAAGCTGTTCTGGAGGCGACGTTTTCCTCGGTGATCCTGCCGTCTTCAGGAAACAAAGCGCTAAATGCTGCCGATAGTTGTCGGTCTAGGTATTGATCGATACTCGTCACGTAGTCGTTGGGCCCTTTCTCGGAAACTTCAAAAGGTTCGGCTGCTAGCTTGTAAGCTTCTTGACCGCACTCGCGCAGGGTGTAGCGAATTTTTTGGTCTTGCTCTGGAGAAATATACATGAGGTTAAACATAAATTCTTTAGCTAACTTCAGCATAAAAGCTTAAGTCCTTGGAATCGATCGGCGCGTGTCATTCGATTTTAGATTTTAGATTTTAGATTTTGGATTGACTTGCGCGAGATCAATTCGGGGGCTTGAGGATTTGAGATTTTCGATTTTGGATTGATTTGCGCGAGATAAATCACGTGGCGGTACCATCTAGAAATTCTTGGTCACTGTTTTTGATTCGTACAGGATTTGGGCGCGGGTGTCGATAAACCCGGTTTCCTAACCGTCAGCGCGGTTGCGATACAAGCCCCAGACAGGATCGATCTGATGTGCTGCACCATTGTCAATAATCCTTTTACGAACAGGCTTTCCGGCCTGTTCCACAAGAAATTTATCTTTTGTAGAACGGGCCCCAGAGCCCGTTCTTGAGAATGGTGCAAGATGTGAGATTGATGGAACTCAAAAAAATTTACACATGAGGGAGAACCCCCCAGATTTATCTAAAATCTAAAATCTAAAATCGACTGATCGATCGCACTAGCACTTTCAACAGCAGAGGATAGAATCTTCTGAGGTTAGATAATTTGTCCCAGCCCCAGGATAATTATAAGGAGAATACTTTGAAATACCATTTGGCATTAGGTCGCAAAATAGACCTAGATGGAATTGACCGCGATGCACAACTAGGCAAATGTCCTCGCCACGTCCTGCGAGCCCTCAGAGACAGCTTAAATGCCACCGTCCACGCCCCGGATGGCGAAGCGATATCGTTGAGCGACAAGCTGCGATCGAAAATTTCTTCTAAACCCGAACATTGGGCCGCCGCGCGCAAATTGTCCGAGCAAGTCAGCAGCGACGACGTGATATTTTGTAACGGCGAGGACATTGGGATTCCAGTGGCGGCGGTGTGTGGCCAATTGCCAAATCGCCCGAAAATTGTTGTACATTTCCACAATATCGATCGGCTGCGCGGCCGCGTCGCCCTGAAACTATTTGGTTTGGCTGACAAAATTGACGTGTTCATGGCTTGCGCCAGCCCTCAAACTGACTTCCTCCGCAGTTATTTAGCTTTACCTGAATCCCGGATTTTAGTGCATCTAGACCAGACAGACACTAAGTTTTTCACACCCGGCCCCGTTTCTGGCGATAAAAAGCGGCAAACGATTGTTAGCGTCGGGTTAGAAAAGCGCGACTACCGACTCCTAGCAGCAGCAACTGCTGACTTAGATGTTGACGTAAAAATTAGCGGTTTTTCTAAAGATGCCAAAGCTTTATCGCAAGCTTTCCCCGATACTATGCCAGAAAATATGTCCCGCAAGTTCTACGAATGGCCGGATTTAGTGCAGCTTTATCGCGATGCAGACGTAATTGCAGTTTGTTTGGCGGAAAATAAATATGCTGCTGGAGTGCAGGGTTTACTAGAAGCAATGGCCTGCAAGCGGCCGGTCGTCATTACTCGGACTCAAGGTATGGTCGATTATTTAGCCACCCCGGATATTGCCAAAGTGGTAGATGTGGGAGATGCAGCAGGTTTGCGCGAGGCGATCGTCCATTTGCTAAAAAATCCTCAAGAAGCTGAATCTCAAGCGCAGCGGGGGTACGAAATGGTTGTGAACCAGCACAGCAGCGAACCTTATGTCGATGTTTTAGCCCAGAAGCTGCGATCGCTTTAAACTCGTAATATCAGCAACGGGATCTCCGGCCCGTTCCACAAAACAGAAACTTTGTTGTGGAACAGACCGGAGATCCCGTTGATTAAAAACTGGTAAAACAAGACGGAAAGCCTGTTGATTAAAAATCACGACTCGCGTCCACTCGCCCACTTATCCCGCCATTTCACAGTCCCTTCCGAAACTAAAACCCAGCGGCGACAAACCAGATTTTCTCGCAGCGGCGACAGTCCTTCCCGTAGCAGCGCATACTTATAAGAAATCAACTTCCCCGCACTTTCATTAAAAGGAATTTCCCCAAACCAAGTATTAGTATTGATATACTCCAAGGGGTAGCCCTTACTAATATCCCAATTCCCCAACTCAGGACAATCTCCAATCACCACAATTCTTTCCCCAGGCTGAGTTCTAACGCTGTTAAGCTGCGCCCGCACAATAGTTTTCGCCTTAACTCGTTCTCCGACGCGACTAAAAATCATTACTTCCCGCGAACCCAACTCTAAATTATACAGCATCCCGTCTTTAACTTCAAACTTGCGGCGCGATAAAACCTCCGTATGCTCTCCATCAGGCAACTCAGTATCCACCTCTTTAAGTGTCACAGAATTGCCACGATTCATCGCTACAAACACCACAGAATCGCGATAGCGGCGCACGTAACAATAAACATCAGGAGTTAGATACTTTTGCCACTGACTCCCCATCGAAATAGCTGGATTCAGCCGTCGCAATCCCGACAGCAAACGCACATCTCGGTAAATCGGCGCATCATTATCCCACTTTTCCATCATCGGGCGGTTGTAAGGGTCATTCCCCCCATCTGTATCATCGTGCAGATACTGTTCAGTGCCGTAATAAATGCAGGGAATACCGCGAGTCGTCATAATTAAACATATCGCCAAATGCAGCATTTCTGGATCTGGATTCAACGACTGAAACCTCGGCATATCGTGGTTGTCAATAAAAGTAATTAACTCCGTCGCCCCGTAGTAGCGGTGATCCAAATTCAGGACATCTTGGACTAACTTAAATCCCGCGCCCGCACCCTTCCCCAATACTTCTCGAATTGCCACGCACAGACCAAAATCTAAAATAGTCATCCCCGACTCGTTGACAAATTCCACAGAACGATCGTTTCTAGGGTCGCTGTAAATCCATTCGCCAAAAATGAAAACATCAGGTCTGTGTGTTAAAATGTCAGCATTAAATTCCTGCCAAAACCAAATAGGCATATGCTTGACTGTATCAACCCGCAAAGCATCAACACCTCTGTCCAGCCATTGTTTAATTGCTGACTTAATGTAATTGCGGTAGGCAATATTGTTTTCGTTAAAAGTTGCTAAACCAGAAAGTTCGCAGTTTTGGACTTGCCATTCATCTTCCCAGTTTGTGACTTCGCCGTAGTGGTGATACCAGTCATCTTCATCGTCGTTAAAGTCAGCTATTTTTACGCCATCATCGTAGAGTTCCCCTTTTTTACCGCTAAAATCTGGGTTGCTGTGATTGCAGACAATATCAAGTACGAGTTTCATGTTTCGCTGGTGCAACTCGTGTACTAATTTGTCAAATACGGTATCTTTAGTTTCTTGTGTTTGGTTGATAGAAGGATTGTCGCCTGTGGCAATAAAGCGGGGATTTAATCGCTTGAAATCTTTAGTCCAGTATCCGTGAATTGCAGCTTGTTCGACAAATAATGCTTCCACTTGCTCGAACAGTGGAGTCAGCCAAACTGCAGTAACTCCCATATCTTTTAAGTAATCGAGTTTGTCGATAACTCCCTGCAAGTCGCCGCCCCAATATTTGCCCCAATCTTTCCCTTCTGGATCGTAAAGTTCTGGGTTGGGGCCTTCGTTATTTTCGGGGTCGCCGTCGTAAAAGCGATCGACTACAATGAAATAAATTGTTTCTTGTCGGAATTCAATGTCTCTGGTGTAGAGAAACTCTAAATCGATTTCGCTTTCTGGCTTAACTTCTTCTACCAGAGACTCAATTTTTTCTTCGGGTTCGCTAACTTCATATTGAGAGGAAGTTTGATTGGGAGTGACTGATGTCATGAGATGTATTTTTTTTTATTGTAAGATTGGTCAGTTATTCGGAGCTAGAGTCGGAGATAGCTTTCCCATCTGACTGACTTTTACAGCATCATACGGAATTTACTGGTTTAATGAAATCTTCCTTTAGAGAGAGGGCAGACTCATCCTTGAGGATTATGTGGATGAGAGTTAATATTTGGTTTCATTCTCAATCAAAGAGGCAGAGCGTCAAAAACCTGCGCTACCAGGCTGATCCTAGTAGGGAGAAAAGGTGTACTAATTGTGCGATCGCACTTTGTCCCTTCCTTTCATTCCTCCCGCAAGTTTTCGATATCTTCAACACTCAAACCAGTTGTTTGACTGATGGTTTGATTGTCAAGGACATTCAGAAGTTGCCTAGCAATTTCCAGAGCCTTTTCTCTCATTCCTAGCGCGAGTCCTTCTTCTCTGCCTTCTGCGATGCCTTCTTCTCTGGCTTGTGCAATTCGTTTTTCAATTCCCTTGAGCAAGACACCCTGCTGATCGAGAATAAACATTTCGCGTTCTTCTAAATCTGCCAACTCCTCTGGATTCAAGTTAGTTTCATTAGCAATCGCAAAGGCTTGCTGTATTTCCGAGACTGTTTCCATTGTTTGCGGTACCACTTCCAAACTGGGAGCATTTTTCATAAAATAAACCCACTTGTCAGTCAAAGTTTCTAATTCATCCAATTGTTTATTGAACTTTGGCAACTCGATAAATATCAGTTCTATCTCTGGATCGACATAATCAAATAAACGCTTTTTCTCCTTGAACACAAAATGAGAAATTACTTCTGGGTCATTGTTAAACATTTCAAAATCAGTAATTGTCAAAGCAATTACAGGTTTTAACTTAAAGTAACCTTAGCCCAAAGCATCCAGGATACCCGCCACGGGATTCATCCGTGGGGTCAATTCTAAAATCTAAAATCTAAAATCTAAAATCTAAAATCTAAAATCTAAAATCTAAAATCGCGCAATCGATTGACAGCAAATCAGTTGAAAAGAACGATCGCCCGACATCCACCCAAACAAACCCTACCTAACTACAGCCACCGCCGACTTTGGAACCTGAGAATGCTCCACCCGGAACACATTCGCGCTCAGATTAGCAACAACTTGTTTCCCCTGCTGCGTCAGTTCCAAATAGCCGATCGCATCCTTCACATACCGATAAACCACATTCCAATAAAACTTCGGATAACCATCCCGCAACTCCCCCGGATTCTGATAGCCCAAAACCCGATTTTGCCCAATTTCCTCAAACTCGTAAAATAGCGCCGCAATCTTTTGCAAATATCGCGGATCACTCAACTGACCAATTAAATCAGCAGCCCGAACTAAACCGGGATAATTTACAGTATCTTGATAATCTTCATCTGCAGGAACTGGGAAACGAGTCAGCTCAATATTATGCTTAACCAGCTCAGCATCAATCAGTTTATGACCGCCAAAACGCTCGTCAATAAACATTTTTCCGCGATCGACATGATAAGGCATCAAACTAGCATCCGTCGCCCCCGGAGGCAGCGTTAATTTCTGGTCGCCTATGCCCGTAGCATACAGTCCCAAATCTGTTCTATCTTGCCGGCAAACACCTTTAACATACCCGATATCGTGACATAGCAAAGCAATGTGGAAGTGCAGCCAATCTTCGCAGGAAACACCCCCTTCGCGGATGTGCTTCCCACCCAGAATTGCTTGTCCCACCAAAGTCACTAAAATAGTGTGTTCGACATTATGGTAAAGAGCATCGCTATTAGCAATATTTTCTAAAGCCATACTCGCCACCCAAGCAATAATCTCACCATAGTCAGATTTAAACCCGCCATAAGTGTGGCGGTAGCCTTCAATCAGGCGATTGACAAAAGCCTTAATCAGCAGTTCAGTTGCGTTAAACATATTCACTTCCCTGAGCCCACATAGATTATTAAATTATTTTTATAGTTATTGTTTTTGCTGCTACCGTTTGATATTATTTTTGGCTTAAGCGCCACGATGGATACCCACTCCTATCGAGAGGCATCCATTGATATTATCAACAATTATGGCTTAAATTATGGCTCTCGCAACTACCAGAGCGACAGACCCCATAAATAATTGAGCTCAATGGGCGATCGAGGTATGACACCCCTCAATCAGTAGTACAGGGTTACATCTTCGGCGCATACCTCAGTAGATTTTAGATTTTAGATTTACTCCACAGATACATCTGGGGGCGGGAACTAATATCTAAAATTTTGGGTTGCTCACTACTGTTGTCGGAAACTTGTATCTGTTATGGCTGACCCCGCCCAACAACCAGAGCGAGCGAAAGCGTAACCCCATTAATTCCTCATGGACAGGATTAAGCTTGCACATAGGCAGTATGTGGAAAAAATAGTGTCCCAATAACTAGATATATCTCTGACAAGAACACCGTGCGAGTATAAGTTAGCACACCACTGAGTTACTGGTGGCTTTCCCACTGCAATGCTATCGAGCCACTGTCGCATTTGTTGCACGAGGATCTCGCAAAAAGTTAAGTCTTGGCACTGATTTTCCGGGAAAATACTTGTAGTCAACTTCACGATCGATCTCAGTAATCATTACTAACAAAAACTTATGAATCACCCGACTTAATCCTCAACGAAACCCACTGTTGCTCCAGTGACGTGAATAAGTTTTATGGGTGACACTCACAGTCGCAAAATGTGATGCGAAAAGCTAGCATTTGTGATTTAAAAGTCGCTAAAGTGTGAGACAGATCACGCCCTCTGTTCCCTCCAGAATGTATATTTAGATAGATGGCAATAAAATAAGACAGAATAACTGACCGCCTCCCTCGCATATCTCCTCTCCCATCATCTGCGATCGACGACTCTGTATACTTACTAATATAAGGTTTCAGGCAATGATTAAACAAAAACATAAATATGCCGACCTTGCTCAACTCCCCCACACAGATACCGTGCTCCAAAAACTCCCTGTAGAAGTTAAAGAATGGGCCCAAAGCTTGCCTTGGAACCAACGGCGCTATGTCTTGTCTCTCTGCTACATATTGTGTGCATCTACTCCCGACTTGCAAGCAGAATTTTTAGATAATTATACAGCCGACGGTTTAGTTTCAAAAATGTTTGAAGATGTAGATACTCTACACCGAGTCAAAGAGTATTTAATCAGATTTCGGGTCAAAAAACAATTAAACGAATCAGATTTAAGAAGCTACATCAAACAATTTTATATCCACTCAGCTCAACAATCGCGCCGAGAAACTGACCAATATTTAGAATCTGCACTCCGCTTCGTCTTGAGTACAGAAGAACGCAATAATGTTTTTAACTACATTTTGGGCTTTGAATTTATTAAAATTGTGTTTCAAATGAGCTGGTTGCAACACGAAAGATTAGCGAGACTCCAAAAAAATCAGTCGCAGTTTATTGAGGCCTATATCAAGCCGATTCAACACGCACACAGAATTAATGGCATAATTCTCCCGAAAGATGAGAGAATATTTTTTGCCAGACGCACCTATTACGTTCAACTACCTAACATTTCCTATAGAAGACTTATTGAGTTAGTCATGGCAACTTTTACTACAGAAATGGTGAGTAATTGCGGATTTTCTATCAGTCGCCACTCTCAAGCTCTGCGTTTTGACTGCGATTACATTTATGATCCAGAACCAGAAGAAGAAAGATTTCCTACTGACTTGCAATTTATTCATTAACTGTACGCAGTAAGGTGTATCCTAAGTTGCTGTTTTCTATTTACTTTTATTGGCGCTTTGGGCACAGGAGAGTTTTTGAAGCATGGGACTTCTAGTCGGCCGGTTAAAATCGGATGTTGCAGCCTGATTTTATAAAATAGGATGGCTGTATCCATTAACCTTCCGCTTGCATTTCTTCAATGTCAAACCAGCTAACTATCACTCCCGCTAGCGGAATTGCTAGAAATATGCCTAAAAGTCCTGCTGATCTTGCCCCCACTAACAGTGCAAAAAATACCACTACCGGATTGAGGTTAAGGGAATTTTGCATCAGTCTGGGATGAATAAAGTTGTCTTGAATTTGCTGCAAAACAATGCAAGCTGCCAATACTTTTAAAGCTAGCCACACATTTTGAGACAATACAATAAAACAAACTAAGCTAATCCCCAGCGTGGCTCCAATCCCTGGAACTAAATCAAACAATCCGATAATAAATGCTAAAATTAAAGGAAATCTCACATCTAACAGTAGGAAAATTCCAAAACTAGCTGTTGTCAAAAATAACATTAACAGAATTTGTGCCTGAAAAAATCCTAAAAAGTTTTTCTCTATTGTTATACTTAAACGCCTGTGCAGGTGTCGAGGTATAAACTTGAGAACTAACAGCCACAGCCTCTCTCCATCAAGTAACATGAAAGAAGCCACCACCATAATTAATATTAAATTTAATAAATTGGTTAAAAATACTTGTAAGAAAGCAATACTCCAAACAACTCCAGATAAAGCTTGATTTCGCAGTTGTTCCTCAATAACTCGCAGGTTAACTTGCAGGTTTCTCGCCCGCAGGAATGCTTCGAGGCGCTCGGACAGAGGCGCCAGAGCATTCACAAATTCAGTCAGGCTGTCAATTAATTGCTGTCCTTGAGATAAAAGAGTGACGCCTACAGTGACGGTGAGACCGCCAAAAACTAAAATGGTGAGCAAGACAACGAAGGCGACAGCTAAACTTCGCGGTAAAAATCTCTGGAGAGTTCGCACCGGATAGTTGAGCAAAAAAGCCACGAGTGCAGCAATGGTGAAAACCGCGACTGCTGTTTCAAAGTAAGCTAAAAGTTGCAGTCCAGCCCAACCAGAAGCAAATAAAAGCAAAAACCGGACTAAGGCTAAATTGCTTAGCATATTCCAAAAATTGGGAGGAGTTCTGTCTTGCTCTTTCACAGGGATTTTTAGGGGTTAATATTATAGCTCAAAAATATTGCAGAGCTCTCTTTTAGAATCGCACCCAATATATATCTGCGGCTATCCCCCTCAAGGCAGAAAACAGATGTCGAACTGAGGCAGGAGTGGGTTCTATTCACCATAAGTTCGATCGCCCCCAATACCGAATCAAACACAAGCGCGATCGAACAAACAGCCTTTCTGAGTCTAAAACCGCCTCGGAAACTCTTTGTCATGGCAGTATTTGTCGTGGCAGGCCCCCAACTAGGAAACAAATGCTCAAACAAGCTGGCGCAGAAAAACCCCGTTTCAGTGCCAGTCGCGAAAAAAGTCAACTCTGCCTCGTGGGAGATAGTATGAACAGGTCAATTTTTGGGATACTAGAAACTAGCACTCAACTTAGCTGAGGAATAAACGTGCTGCTATCAAAAGGCTTTGAAGTAGAAATGTATACCGGCACTCCCGAAGGTGAGGTTGTCGGTCTCTCCGATCGCATAGTCGCCGATCTAGAGGGATTTGTCCGGGAGCCTGATAGCCGCAATGTGGAGTACACGACCGCCCCGCTGTGCAGCTACGATCGCCTGCTGTGCGCCTTAGTCAAGCCACGAGTTCGGCTGCGCGAGTATCTCAAACAATTGGGTGACTATACCTTGCTGCCGGGAAGTACCTTGTCTCTCGGAGGGAGCGATCGATTTTACCGATCCGATCCCAACAACCCCTACCACACCTACATCGAGCAAACCTACGGCACCAAAGTCGTCACCGCTAGCATTCACATCAACATCGGCATCTCCCAACCAGAAATGCTGATGCGCGCCATCCGCCTCGCCCGCGTCGAAGCACCACTGTACCTTGCCTTGAGCGCCTCTTCCCCCTTCCTCGACGGCGAAGTCACGGGCTATCATTCCACTCGGTGGGGTTTGTTTCCCAAAACTCCCGCCATCGTCCCCCTGTTTGAAAGTCACAGACATTACATCCAGTGGACTGAAGAACAGCTAGAACTCGGTACTATGCAAAACGTCCGCCATTTGTGGTCTGCAGTGCGACCAAATGGCGATCGTCGCCCCTACTGTCTCAACCGCCTCGAACTGAGAATTTGCGACCTCGAAGTCAATCCTCTGGCTTTGTTAGCCATCACTGCCTTACTAGAAGCTCGCATTTGGCAGATGATGGAAGACCCCAGCTTAGACCCCTTAGAACTCAGCACCTTACCGGAGGCCACGCGCAACCAAGACTTAGTTGCCCTCACAGACGCCAACGAAATTGCTGCATCCGAGCAAAGTTTGGATGCCGAACTTACCCACTGGCAAGACGGCAGAACTATTCTGGCACGAGATTGGATTGAGGAAATTTACCGAGAAGTCTGGCCTTTCGCCAAAAAACGCGGCTTTAGCTGCTTTCTCTCGCCACTCAAAAAGATTCTCCGGGAAGGCAACACGGCCCAGCAGTGGTTGAAGCTGCACGAGGGAGGTTCGGACACCCGCAGTATTATTCTGCAAGGGATTCAGGGGATGGCTCACCAAGAATGGGAGCTTGAAGACAACTTGTGCGCCCAGTTAGTTGCCTGAAGTACCCGCCGTTATGATAAGGGGGGCTTTCACTAGCCCCCTGGCTATGCGTACTCAGCGAATACAAATAGCCCGAACCTCCTGGTCAATCGATTTTAGATTTTAGATTTTAGATTTTAGATTGACTTGCGCGAGATAAATACGTTCGGCAAGTTTCATCGGATACAGGTTTTTTATTTCACCGGTCCTGAGTCTGCTTTCGGAATGAATCACGTGGCGGGTATCCTGGATGCTTGATTGTCAAAAGTTGCAGAGCACCTCCCAAAAACCAATCAGAATATTTAATCAATGGATCTCGACAAAGGTTATAAATAAAAGCTATAAGGTATATCTACCTGTGGGTAGTTTTATAAATTTCCCAATAGCTGTATTTTTCGCTTTTAATTAGCTTCATGCCCCAACTTGTCTTGATTCACCCGCAAATCCCCCCGAATACTGGCAATATCGCCCGCACTTGCGCTGCCACAGGCACACAACTGCATTTAGTGGGTCCGCTGGGGTTTGAAATTAGCGATCGCTACCTGAAACGGGCCGGCTTAGATTACTGGCCCTACGTCAACCTCCACTGCCACGAAGACTTAGCGGCTTTTTTGGCCTATCGGGAGCAGCGCGGGGGACGCTCGATCGGATTCAGCACTGGCGGGCGATGCAATTACGCGCAATTCCAATTTCAGCCCAGCGACTGGCTGATGTTTGGCTCGGAAACTGTAGGCATTCCCCAATACGTCTTGGATGCCTGCGACGCCACAGTTTTCATTCCGATGAGCCAGCCTGGAGTCAGGAGTTTGAACCTCTCCGTCAGCGCCGCTGTAGGTTTATTTGAGGCTAAACGACAGTTGGGGGAGCTGGGATAAATCATTATCAACACATAAATATATAGATATTTAATAGCTGGTGGAGGCTGCCAAGTCTCCATTTTAATATAAGAAATTTGTATCAAAGGGGTGAAAATCTCGATAGCCGACATTAATATATTTTATTCATTCAAAAACAGATTGTTATCAGCAACACCAAATTACTCCCAAGATGATTCAGCAACAAAAACAGAGGATTTTAGCGATTTAGGGCGCGAGCGAGTACCAGCTTGGGTCTGAACACTATATCTAGTAAATATACGGTTGTAGGCTGTCCGGAAATTAGCCTAAAGTCAGATAATAGGTAAGAGTTCAGAGCCTGTGCGGGAACGAAGATTTTATCTATTCGTTCCAGCTATTGCGGTGTAAGGCTTGTGGGGTTAATTGCAGCAGGTTTGACCGAGAATTTTAAAATTTCTGACGGTTTGAGCTTGTCTAAATTAAAAAAGCAAGGTAATCTGGCCTAAGCATGATAGCTGTCAACAATCAGAATATTTTTGCTTGTTGATTTAAACTCAGCGTCATGCGATCCCCTTGAGTGTTTCCAAGGACAGTTAGCGCTTCTCAGTAGGAGGTCGTTTTTTTGAAACGAACATATCCCCAAATTAAGCCTGTTCAGGCTAGTGAAATCGACAGAGACGGTTCTGCGGAACCATCCAAACAGACAACGCTCAGCACAGGCAGAGTTCGCTCTCTCGCCACGATCGGGCTGGCAATATCGGTAGGTGCTTCTGGCATCCTGCTACCGAGAAATGGAGACAGCGCTCGCGCGTCTGAACTCGCACCGACATCAGAATCCACCGCTGTACAGCCAGTATCGGCCAACGGGCCGGCTACGTCCGCACAAGTTGACGGTTCCAGGGCCGAACAGCCCGGAGCACCTTCTGAGTCGGTGACGGTTAAGGTGCAGGAAGGGCAAAGCCTTTGGGAGCTTTCTCGGGATTATCAAGTTGAACCGTTGGTACTAGCAACTGCCAACGAGATCCAACCCGATACCATACTCCAAGTTGGCCAACAGCTCAGAATTCCGACTGCGACGGAAGCCACACCACAACAGAACGCCGGCTATAGCACATCGGCTTCGCTAGAGCGCGCAGCGACGGTCAATCCCGAACAAGAGTTTAATCTGACTGGCTCCGAGCCATTGGATAGTGCAGCCATGACAGGGCTGCCATCAACCGCAGGGACCCCGCTGGTCACGACGGTACCGGAACAAAGTTCGATCGAGATCCCGAATGCAGACGGGGCGATCGACAGTTTGAAGAAACAGGAAAACCGCACCACAGAATCGGGTCGAACGATGTTCGGGTCGGAGGGGGGAGCAAATTTATCTACATCTGCGGCATTTTTGCCCGAGTCAGCACCGACGCTGACCTCCCCCGAATATGCAACTGGGACAACTATTCCTGACCTCGATGCCACACCTGTAATTCCCAATTCCGGGGGAGGTCAAGCAGCATCGCCCGATCGAGCATTCGAGTCAATTGAACAGTCTTTAGCAACACCCAGTTTGCCCACGGCTGTGCTAGTCCCCCCTGCAGGAAGTACCGCCGCGCCGGCTGAGGTTCTCTACAGCGTGCGTCCGGGAGATACAGTAGATGCGATCGCCAAAGGTCACGGCGTATCGCCCAAAGATCTGATCTCCGTCAACAAGCTCGGCAACCCCAACTTGCTGAATGTCAATCAACGGCTCAAAATACCCCAAGTTGGGTTTAAAAATCCAGGGGTGCAGGCGGCAGCCTCTTATTCTGCCTCCAACTCTACATCTGTCTGGGCGGCGAATTCGGTTCCCGCATCTTTGAACCCCAGTTCGTCTACTTCGGAAATAGTCGGTGCTGGCGTTGCAGCACCCGCGCCCACAGTGCCTGTTGTCTCTCCCCTGGAGAACCTGGAAGGTCTGAACAATATTTCAGCGCCGATGGTTCCCCAAATTAACAGCATTTCGCTGACTCAAGTTTCCCAAACCATTAGCGATCCACGGAAGCTGGATCTTCAAGGGGAACCAACATTTACAGGTGCTGTTGACACCAGTGCCCTGCCTGGACCAGCCAGTGCAACTGCTACCGCCATCGCTACGGGAGAATACCCGCAGCCGATCAGGTTCGTGCCAAATACTAGCGGCCAGGGTTCAAATGCCGATCCAACTAGCGCTTTACCAGAATCGAATTCGGAGGCTCGGACTACCGCAGAAGCTCTCAACCCTTATTCCGAACGCTTGAGGGCAGAAGTTGTCAGACTGCGAGAGGAATATCGTGCCTCGCGCAATTCGATCGGCGCCAATGCGGTGTCCCTGGCTCCAAATGACGGGCCCTCGGTCAACCAGTCTGAGGATATGCCAAGTGTCAATCCATATCTCTACACCCCCGACTATACTGAGGCGGTGCAGAATGAAATCAGCAGACCGCCATCAAGAGCTTGGTCTGAGCAGGTTCAGAAGCAGCAGCAAGAGCGTTTAGACCCCGCTCGCGCAGCGGAACTGCAACCGATCAACCTGACGCCAAAAAGCACTCAGGATCAGCCGGTCGTGGCAACTGCTCCTTTGGGATCTGAGGCTTACGACCCCCTAAGCAACTCGTCTTTGGGACGCATGGTTTCTCCAGAACTGCCTCCGCTGTCGAGCCCTGACACTTATCTGCCTAACGGCAAACAACAGTCTGCTAGCCGGTTTATTTGGCCGTCTAAGGGCGTTCTGACTTCTGGCTACGGCTGGCGGTGGGGACGGATGCACAGGGGAATTGATATTGCAGGGCCGATCGGCACGCCAATTGTGGCAGCATCAGACGGGGTGGTTACCTATGCTCAGTGGAACGACGGCGGCTACGGGTATCTGGTGGAAATTACCCATCCTGACGGCACTGAGACTGTCTATGCCCACAACAGCCGGATTTTGGTGCAAAAGGGTCAGAGAGTCGCTCAAGGGGAACAGATTTCAGAAATGGGCAGCACCGGCTTTAGTACCGGGCCGCACTTGCACTTTGAAATTCATCCCGCCGGACAGGGTGCTATCAACCCAATGGCTTTACTGCCCGACGATGCGTCCAGCGCTTCTCGGTAACGACTGGTCGAAAGTTATGGGTTTTGAATGATTACCAAAACTCATAACTTTTACTAGAAGTCATTAGAAATAGTGTTGTTTCAAAAGCAGACATAGCTAGCCCTACCGTGCTACGATAGTAAATCGTGAAGTAGATTTGGCTCAGTGGCGCAGTGGTTAGCGCAGGGGACTCATAAGCCCAAGGTCGCAGGTTCAAATCCCGCCTGAGCCATTATTTAATCAAAAAAACTGCGCTCTCAAATTTGAGAGCGTATTTTTTTGATTGATCGAGAAGATACTTGTAGTCGTTATGAGTATGATATATTTGTAACAGTTCGTAAAAAAGGAAACAAAATCTATGACCAGTGAATGCCTCCGGGTTGGTCAAGCTGCACCCGACTTCGCAGCAACAGCCGTAGTGGATCAGGAATTCAAGACAGTTAAACTGTCCGACTATAAAGGCAAAAAGTATGTAGTCCTGTTCTTCTACCCCTTGGACTTCACCTTTGTGTGCCCGACTGAGATTACAGCATTTAGCGATCGCTTCGAGGACTTCAAGAAAATCGATACCGAAATCCTCGGCGTATCCGTGGACAGTGAATTCTCTCACCTCGCTTGGATACAAACAGACCGTAAATCTGGCGGTGTTGGCGACCTCAACTATCCCTTAGTTGCTGACCTCAAAAAAACAATTAGTTCGGCCTACAACGTCCTCGACCCAGAAGCAGGCATTGCCCTCAGAGGTCTGTTCATCATCGACAAAGAAGGCATCATCCAACACTCTACTATCAACAATCTTGCCTTCGGCCGCAACGTGGACGAAACTCTCCGTACTCTGCAAGCTATCCAACACGTCCAGTCTCATCCCGATGAAGTTTGTCCCGCCGGCTGGCAGCCCGGTGACAAGACCATGACTCCCGATCCTGTCAAGTCTAAGGTATTCTTTGCTGCGGTTTAAGCCGATTATATTTGTACGGACACGGCGCTGCCGTGTCCGTACCCGCAGAGGCATTTATTTAAGCGGATTTTTAATTACCAATTAGCAATTAGCAATTAGCAATTACCCAATTAGGAAATATGCTGACTTCTACTAATTTTAGCGGCTTGTTAAATGAGCGGTTTTTCCAAAATTTATTGCCTGTTCCGGCGAGTAATGTTCTGAAGCTGGGACAGATGACGCCAGATTTTGAATTGCCGGATATTAATAATGGCAAATTGGTGCGGCTGTCGAATTATCGGGGCGATAGACCGGTGGTTCTGGCTTTTACGCGGATTTTTACAGAAAAGCAATATTGCCCTTTCTGTTTTCCTCACATTAAAGCTTTGAATGAAAACTGGGAAAAATTTGCCGATCGCAATATAGAATTATTGATGGTTGCCAGTACCGACGATCGCCAAAGCCAAATTGTGGTTAAAGATTTAGGCTTGAAAATGCCTCTGCTTTCTGATCCAGGCTGTCAAGTTTTTCGGGATTATCAAGTCGGTCAGGCTTTAGGTGCTCCTTTGCCCGCTCAGTTTGTTTTGGATGCAGATGGAAAACTCCTCTTCAAACATTTGTTTTCTTTCATAGACCATAATGCTAGTGTGGAGACTTTGTTGAAATATGTCGGTAAGGAAACCGCTGCTGTGTCCTAATTAGGAGTTTTTCACCGATTGACACTAGCTGGTGTAGGCCCGTCAGCGGGATTTTTTCACAGATTGACACTAGCTGCGACAGGTCTTTAGTAATAAATACTTATTGTGCCAATTTCGATGGCGGAATGTTGCCATGTTCGCTCGACATTAATCTAGGCTATAGCTTGAAGGTACTTAGTACAAGTTTAAGCCAATGTCGTCTCCCAAAGATCGATCGAGCAAAATTGAATTGAGCATCTTAGCGTCGCATCCTGAGTTGTTGACAGGTTTAGATGCGTGGCTGCGGCTAGGTTTACTTTCGCCCGCTGAGGTTGAGGAATTGTGCCGACAGTATTTAGTCTGCCCACTCAGAGATCCCGCTGTAGATTTTTCTGAAATTGAGAACCCGCGAGATCCTATTGCCGATCCAAAAGTACCTGCCTTATCAACACAAAAAGCAGTACCTAGCAGCCGTGAAAGCGTTGCTAGACCCACAGAAACTACTCAAACCCCTAATTTTATCGCTCAAATTTTGCACTCGCTAATGGCAGAAATTAGCGTGATGTGGCTGTTGTTTTTAGGAGTGTTCATGGTAGTTGTCTCCTCTGGAGTCTTAGCTGCCAGTCAGTGGGAAAGATTTCCTGCCGCCGGACAATATGGAGTTTTATTAGCTTATACTTTAACCTTTTGGGCGATTAGCAGTTGGGCAAACAGACAGCAGAATTTGCACTTGACTGCTCAAACTTTGCAAGAAGTGACGCTGTTGCTAGTGCCGATCAATTTTTGGGCAATGGATACTTTTGGATTGTGGCGGTATCCTTGGGATTGGCCGGTAGCAATCGCAGCGGCACTTATTTTGACTTGGATAACTGCCCGGATTATCAAATATCAATATCAAAGCGGTTCAGGAAAAAACATCACTCGATCGATCGCCCTAAATCACTTGGGATTGAGTTATTTGCACTCTTGGTGGGCATTTGCCGGCTTTGCCCTTACTGCGGTTTATGTGGGTACAGTGGGAACTGCTGCTACTACAGTTTATCAAATTCAGCAACAACGATTGCAATCTATCCAAGGTGGGGGAAATACTGAAACATTCCCCGCTGGTTTCAGTTTGAGCAGAGATTTTCTGACTTACAAAAAAGCAGCTTTAGTAGCTTATTCGTTAGGGATTCTACTGGGTCGAGCGATATTTGTCAAGGATGTAAATATCGCTGAAATGGGTTTAGCTTTGGCGATTTGTGGCGTGCTTTTAGCATGGCTGGATTGGCAGCACCCCCTCACATCTGGGACTATTGAAAACAATATATCTGACCCGCCAAATCCCAGCAACTTTTTTAAATGGCAATTAGTGGGAGGGGGTTTGTTGGGTTTGGGGTGGCTGGTTTGTTTTCGCGACATTCCGCTACAGGCGATCGCTGTTAGCGGATTGGCTGTTTGGTTTTTTTATAACCGTTTAGTGCGGTTTTGGCAAAAGTTTGATTTGCTAATGCTGGAGGCGGTGGGACTTCAGAGTATTTGGCTGTTTTGGCGAGTGCTTCCTTTAGGGATTAAAACACAACTTGTGGCATTTTTAACTCAGCTTACCAACTCTCAGGAAACTCCTTGGGCTTTTTGGGGTGTTCTGCTGTTGCCTTATTTAATGTTAATGGTAACTGCGGCGCAGTGGCTCTACCGCAAGCGAAAGTTTCAACTAGCCAGTTTTGGGGAAAAGGTTGCTCTCGGTTTGGGGAGCGTTTTAACTGTTATTAGTTTTGTCAATCCGTTTTGGCGATCGCTCAATTTATTCGTCTCTACTTTAATTTTAGGTTGGATCGCTTGGAAATACGTAATTCCCGATAATTCCCGGCGAGTTGCGAGGCCGGATTCTGCGGCTGAACAACCGGGAAATCCGGCAATTTTGGTTCCCATAACTCACATTATGGGTTTAGGCGCGATCGCATCTGCAATTGACTTATTTTTCCCAAACCTGACACCCAATATTTGGTCGGCAATATTATTAATATTCATGGCGAGTGAATGGGTATTTTTTGTCGGGATGAAAGCGGCAAATTTCCGAGAAAACTCTGCATTTTTTCGCTGGCATCCTGCATGGTTTCAAAGTTCGTGGTATTTGGGCTTAGTATTAGCAGGAGTCAGCTTTGTCTTGTTGCAAAATTATTTGATTGTGGGTACTGCCACTCATCGCCCTCAGTGGAGTTTACTCTGGCTGGCGACTCCTTTGGCTTTGACTGCTGTTGCTAAATATACTGAGGTTCCTCACAAACGAGTTGCCAGTACCTTTAGTACGATCGCCCTAATATTTGCACAATTTCTAATTTTTAGTTTTCCGGGATATCGGTTAATTGGTTTGGGGGTTGCCGCCGGATTAATGTTGGTCAATACTTACTATTTAGTCGAGATACCAGCGGCGGCGATTGGAGTTGGATTTGGCTTGAGTTTCGTAGCTGCGGTGATTTATGAATTAGGTTTTGTTTCGGGTTGGGATTGGGGAATTGCCGGGGCGATCGCACTTTTGTGCCTGTGGTTGGTTCGCAGCATGATTGTTCGTTTTTCCAGCCGTTTGCCTGAGTCTTCTCCATTAGCTGAAATTTACGATCGAGCTTTAGATGGGTGGGCAATCTTACTCGCCGGCTTACTGTTAACAACTATTACTTTTTATTCCTTTGAACTCTACGCAGCCAGTAGCTTGACTTTCCCGCCCTCTACTGAAGTTTTGGCTGCTATTTTGGTGATAATGGCTGCGATTATTTTCCGAAGTTTACGCCAACTTTCCCCTCTGGCAATTTATGCCTTGGCTTGGAGTTTGGAGTTGTTGACAGCAGTCGGTTTGAGTTTTGTCGATCGCACTACGATTAATTTGGCAGTGGCTAATATTGCTCTCGGATTGTTTACGCAATTGTTGGGGGATTGGTGGCGGCGCCGCCACCCCGATCCAACAATTTTACCTAGCATTCATGTTATACCTTTAGTTTACGGGGTATTGGGTTTAACTTTCCGATCGCACACTTTGACGAATTGGACTGGTTTAACTGTGTTGGGGGCGTCTTTAATTGCGATCGGCATTGGTAGGCGGGAACCAGAATTCAAACCTTTGGTTTATTTAGGATTAATTGGCGTTTCCGTTGCTGCTTACGAATCGCTACTATATCAAATTTTTCAAACACCAGGAGGAGCTTTTGGAGACGGCTTAATTGTCCTGGCCACTCTCGGCACAAGTTTAACATATATCTATCGCATTTTATCTCCTTGGCTCAGCAATTATTTACATTTAACTAACGCAGAGTTAAAAATATTTGCTCACCTGCACTGGGTTTTGAGCAGTTGGCTGCTGATTTCAGCTTCTGCGAATGATATTAAGTCCGGTATAAGTTTAGGATTAGTCACTGGTGCTTTATTAGTTCAATATGCTTTCTTGCAAGGGCGAAATAATCTCGATCGCCAATGGGCAGAAATTTGGATTTACTTGGGCTGGCTAGAAGCCTTTGGCATCCGGCTTTATTGGATCAATACGCCTTTAGTTAAGTATATTTCCGGGCCGCTGGGGCCTTGGAAAGTTGCCCTCGCTTCTCTATTTGCCTATTTCATTTACATTTTGCCTTGGGAAAACTGGGGTTGGTCAAAAAAACCTTGGCAGGTAATTGCTTCGCTGATTCCAATAGTTACTATTTTGGAAAGTCCGGCTAAGTTTTATCCGATTAGCTTGCTGATAGCTACTACCTTCTATTTTTTCCTGGCTTGGGAAAGGGAGGAAGTCCGTTTTACCTATGTAAGTGTGGCGATAATTGACTGGATAATGCTGCGGTGGTTCTGGCAAATAGGATTGACTCAGCCAGAGTTTTATGTTACTCCTTTAGGACTTTCTTTACTTTACATTGCTCAGTTCGATCGTACTCTCAAATTACCCGCACAAAAACCGCTGCGCCACAATCTGCGAATGCTTGCAACTGCGCTGATTTGCGGGATGCCTCTTTTGACTCAGCAAAGCCACGGTTTAGTTGCTGCAGCTTTTAGTTTAGTGGCGATTGCAGCGGGTTTGGCGCTGCGAGTTCGGGCGTTTTTGTTTGTGGGAACGGCTGTATTTTTAATCAATGTTTTCTATCAGTTGGTGGTTCTGATTTTCGATTATCCGCTGATTAAATGGGCGATTGGTTTGGCTTTTGGCATTGCGTTTATCTGGATTGCTGCTACTTTTGAAACGCGGCGCGATCGCATTTCTGCTGTTGTGCAGCATTGGGTTGTGCAATTACAATCGTGGGATTAGATTCGTCGATAAGTTGCTTTTTTTGACGGCTATTTTTTAATTAAAAACCCGGTTTCTCGCAGAAACCGGGTTTTTAATTAACAGTATTTATCTGTGTGTAGAGCGCATTAATGGCTTAATGCGAATTCGGGCAATTTCGGCTCAGATGAACCATCGGGCACTACCTTAACCTGACCGTTTTCATCCACATCAACGATCGCCTTTTGGCCGTCTTTCAGCTTCCCAGACAGCATTTCCTCAGCCAGTACATCTTCCAACAACCGCATGATTGCGCGGCGCAAAGGTCGAGCACCGTAGCTGGGATTGTAGCCTTCTGTAACTAACAAGTCCTTGAACCGGTCTGTCACCGACAAAGTAATACCCTGTTCGGTTAAGCGGCTGAAGACTTGCTGCAACATAATGTCCGCAATCTGCTTCACTTCTTCCCTGTTCAACTGGCGGAAGACGATAATCTCATCCAAGCGGTTGATAAATTCTGGACGGAAAAACTGTTTCAGTTCTTCGTTTACCAAGCTGCGAACGCGGTTGTACTGAACGTCTGCTGCACTGTCAGCAAACTCGAAACCGAGGCCGCCGCCGCCTTTTTCAATTACTCGCGAACCGATGTTTGATGTCATGATCAGTAGTGTATTCTTAAAGTCTACTGTCCGACCTTTAGCATCAGTTAAGCGGCCGTCTTCCAAGATTTGCAGCATCATGTTGAAGACATCAGGGTGAGCTTTTTCGATTTCGTCGAACAAGATGACTGTGTAAGGACGGCGCCGGACTGCTTCTGTTAGTTGGCCGCCTTCATCGTACCCAACGTAACCCGGAGGCGAACCGATGAGTTTGGAAACCGTGTGGCGTTCCATGAATTCGGACATATCTAACCGAATCATGGCTTCTTCTGAACCGAAGAAATAAGTTGCTAGGGCTTTTGTAAGTTCGGTTTTGCCGACGCCTGTGGGCCCGGAAAAGATGAAACTGGCGATCGGGCGATTCGGATTTTTCAAGCCTACCCGCGCGCGACGGATAGCCCTAGAAACTGCGCTGACAGCTTCTTCTTGACCGATCAAGCGCTGGTGCAAAGTATCTTCCATGTGCAGCAGCAATTCCGATTCGGATTCTGTCAGCTTGCTGACTGGTACTCCCGTCCAATTTGCCACGATGTGGGCGATGTCTTCTTCGGTGACGATGGGAGAAGTTTTGAGTTGGCTTTTGTTGATCGTAGCTTCGGCGATTTCGGCTTCAATCTCTAATTCGCGATCGCGCAATTTTCCAGCTTTGTCGAAGTCTTGCTCGCGCACTGCTGCATCTTTTTCTTTTGTTACTGCGGGCAGTTGCTTTTTGAGTTCTTTAACTTCGGGCGGGGTTTGCGAATTCATCACGCGGACGCGGGAACCTGCTTCGTCAATTAAGTCGATCGCCTTGTCTGGCAAAAACCGATCGTTAATGTACCTGTCTGACAGTGTGGCCGCTGCTTCTAAAGCTGCGTCGGAAATTGTCAGTCTGTGATGCTGTTCGTAAGCCGATCGCAACCCGTACAATATTTCTATTGTTTCAGCCACGCTCGGTTCACCGACTTTGATCGGTTGGAAGCGGCGTTCTAAGGCAGCGTCGCGCTCGATGTGTTTGCGATATTCGTCTAAGGTAGTTGCGCCGACACACTGCAATTCGCCTCTAGCAAGGGCTGGTTTCAGCATATTGGAGGCGTCCATGCTGCCTTGAATTGCGCCTGCACCGACTAAGGTGTGAATTTCATCGATTACCAGAATGATGTTGCCTGCAGCGCGAATTTCGGCCATGATTTTCGTCAGCCGTTCTTCAAATTCGCCTCGGAACTTTGTACCAGCAATCAGCGAACCCATATCGAGGCTGATTACTTGTTTGTCTTCTAAAATTTCCGGGACGTTTCTGTTAACAATTCGCTGGGCTAGGCCTTCGGCGAGGGCTGTTTTGCCGACTCCCGGTTCGCCTACTAACACTGGATTGTTTTTCGTGCGGCGGCCGAGCACTTGGATCACGCGCTCGATTTCATTTTCGCGGCCCACCACGGGATCGAGTTTGCCGGCTGCGGCTAACTTGGTCAAGTTTGTGCCGAATTCTTCTAAAGTTGGGATTTTGCGATCGCCGCTATCTCCCCTACCTCCGGGTACCGCCGCGACTTCTCCGACGGCACGAATTACCTGCGTGCGGACTCTCTGGCGATCGATTCCCAAGTTTTGCAGCACCTTCGCCGCCACCCCTTCATCGTCCTGAATCAGCCCCAGCAGGATGTGCTCGGTGCCGATGTAATTGTGGCCTAACTGCCGCGCTTCGTTCAGGGCAGTCTCAAAAATGCGCTTAACGCGGGGTGTAAAAGGAATTTCTGGCGGGAGGAACCCGGAACCTCTACCGATGATATTTTCGATTTCATTGCGCGCCTCTTTCAAGTTGAGGCCCATATCCAGTAATACTTTTGCAGCGATGCCAGTGCCTTCGCCGACGAGTCCCAGGAGGATTTGCTCGGTGCCTACAAAATTGTGACCGAGGCGTCGCGCTTCCTCTTGGGCTAGCATGATTGCTTTAATGGCTTGTTCTGTAAAGCGTTCAAACATATTTTTTCTATCCTACTGTCTTGGCGAGGGCTGTATCGCTGCTGGTGAGGAGCGATTTGGAACACTACACAAATTATAGATGTAAATTTTTGTGTATTTCGTTCTCTAACAATGTATCTTGCTAAGGGGGTAGGGACAGTGGGGAGACCCGAATACTATAGGTGTGGTTGCCGTCTCGCAGTACGATCGACAAATGGCAGTGTAAATTAACTACCAGCCGGGAAGTCCCTCGGTATATTCAAAGGGGACGCATCTGAGCGCTGCGCCCCGTACCCCGAATAAATTACTCCTTGGGATGAAAGGCTCGTCGGGTGTAGGTACCGAAACCGACAATTATTCTTTTATACCCCAAGATGATCGGGAAATACTCTGATACTAAATTAGCAAGTGGGGGTGGAACTACCTCACTATAAAAAGCATGAGAAAAAAAAGGAAAAAGAAGCCTGCGGTCTAACTGTACTCAGTTGACCGTCAGGTTTGTTCACATTTGGCTACTATGAATCAATCTTCGGGAGCATCTTGATTTTTTGATGTACCTTCCAAGTATTGAAATAGTAATTTTTGGTATGGCATTTTGGACACACATAAACTATACTATCCAAAGGTCGAAAAAAGGAAGCTTAAAAATGCAGCTAACTTATAAATACCGCCTCAAACCCACAAAAGCCCAACTAACAACAATTGTGGCTCATCTAGAGCTTTGTCGTCGGCAGTACAACTACCGACTCAGCGAAAGATTTAGATGGTGGGAAGCCACGAGAACGCCCGTCAACGCCTGCCCTTTGATTGTTTCGATAGTCCCTGTGGAGGAGATTTATCGAAATATTCCTTTGACGAGAGTGCAGACTAGGGATGGTAGGAAGAAGGATGAATTAGGCAATCCTTTAACCAGGAAAGGCGACGTTTTCTCGAACCTTGAAGGCGGATATGTACAGTGGCAGACGATACAGCTTGCCGACCTGAAAAACACTAAGAAGCTGTTTCCTGATTATAAAGTGTTAGATTCTCAGGTCTTACAAGATGTCGTTAACAGAGTTGAAACTTCCTTTTCAAACTTTACCACGCCCGACAAGAATGGTAATCGTAGAGGTAAGCCCAAATTCAAGGGGCTTCATTACTACAAATCCTTCACATACCCTCAACTAGATAATTTACATATCGTTAAGGACGAGCAAAACAGGATTTGTATTGACCTAGCAAAGATAGGTCAAGTGCCGATGGTATTCCATCGTCCAATACCAACAGGGTTCAAAGTTAAGACGGGCCGTGTTATCAGAGAAGCAGATGGGTGGTATATTTCCTTGACGCTAGAAGATAAGACGGTTCCCGTAACGGTTACAGAAATTCAACCGACGGTCGAAAATACTGTTGGTATAGATATGGGGATAACCCATTACGTCTATCTTTCCAATGGCAGAAGAGTTGAGAATCCTAGATTCTTGAGGAAGTCGGCCCAGAAGTTAGCAAGGCTTCAAGCGAAGTTAGCTGGTAGAGTAAAGGGTTCTAAACCTTGGAAGATTATCAAGGGCAAGATTTCCAGACTCCATCAGTTTGTAGCTAGAACTAGATTAGATTTTCAGTTCAAAACAGCACATGAGCTATTCAGTAAATGCGATGTTTTAGTTGTTGAAGACTTGAGCGTCAAAAATCTAACTAGACGTGCCAAGCCCAAGACCGATATTGAGGATGGTAATTTGGTTTACTTGCCGAACGGTCAGTCAGCTAAGAGCGGTTTGAATAAATCAATGCTTGATGCTGCTCACGGGCAATTTGCTAGCGTCCTAAAATATGTCGCCTGGAAGCTAGGTAAAAGCGTTTTGTTTGTTGACCCGAAAGGAACTTCTCAACATTGCTGGAAATGTATCAATAAAGTCCCGAAAGAATTATCGGAACGCTGGCATTCCTGTCAGTGCGGAGAATCTTTGGATCGAGATGAAAATTCAGCTAAACTTATTAGAAAGATTGGTCTGAGTTACAAAAGTGGCGGGGGAACTCCGTCACTCAAAAAAGCCTTTGCAAAAAAGGAAAAAGAAGCCTGCGGTCTAACTGTACCCAGTTGACCGTCAGGTTAGTTCACAGCCATCGTGAAAGCAACTGTTCAAATACTTCCACAAAGCCGATCGCAATTTGGATCAATGGCCAACCCACCAAACAAATTAACACCGCCCAGCGAGTTTTAATATCCAAACCTTGGCGAACCGCTACAATTACAGCTAGCAAACTCCACACAGCTAATATCCGCTCTATTCCTTGTCCCAGCAAAGGAATTAACGTTAAGAAATTCAGCACTTGGGGGGCGTAGGCAAAGCCGATCGGAACCAGCAACTCCCCATAAGTTACGTGTCCCGGCTTCAGCCACTCCCCGATTTTAAAGATAGTGAAAGTCCAAAAATAATAACCCCCCGCGACTGCCAAACCCTCTATCAAAAGTCCTAGAAATAATACTGATGGCTCAGTTCGGTTGATTAACAAGATCGCAGCACTGCCCAACACGCGGGACAGCGCAGCTAAAATTACAATTGTTAAAGCTATTCGCTTAGTTCTGCCAGTGTAGGGAGTTTTTTCGTAAAAATTGCCGTTCAAAGAAAGTGCGTTCCAAAGCGTTGCGCCCAAACCTGCAATTGAATCTTCTCCTTTCACGTTGAACTCCTGCTCCTCAAGATAGTTGACAACTTTTACAAAATAAGCTCTAATACAGCAGAATCACCGAAGTATTTCTAGGTAATTAAGTAATTAATTGGCATTCTACCAGATTTTATTAAATGCTAAGATTGATTTTACGGATACTTGCATGGCTGCGCGGGGGAAGTTTAAATTTGTTGCTTATCGCCGGTGTGATCCTGATAATTTGGGGCATTCTTTCGCCGGTGGGGACTGTTATATGGTGGCTGAATCAAAGTGCCGAAACTTTTGGTCTCAAGAAAAATCCGCCGGAGATATTGCCACAGAACAACGGCAATCTAGAAGCGCGTAAGTCTTCGCCACTCAATTGTTATATCATCTTTTTAACGGGAGTTGGCGATTTTTCGGGGGACGAATTAACCCCTGGTGAAGAGTTGTTTCTCAAGCGTTTAGTTAAAAGTCATCCGCAGTGCGTAGCAGTGGGCGATGTTTTTCCTTATTCAGCTTCTAACAAAAGTTTAGGAGGAGAGCGCTGGCTAGCTCCTTTTTGGCGGTTTGCAGAACAGGCAAAAAAAGGGCCGATTGCGGGGAATATATTCATTAAAATTCGCAATCTATGGAGGTTTGCAATTTCTCTAGATTATCGCTACGGCTTTGCATACAATCAGGGAATAGCTAATGCAATTATCGAGCGGATGAATGCTCAATCTCCCATTTCAGTTAATTCTCAAAAACCTGTGAAAGTTATTTTAATTGGCACTAGCGGCGGAGCACAAGTTGCTTTGGGTGCTACTCGCTATCTTAAAGAATGGCTGAAGGCAGAAATTACGGTTGTTTCGGTTGGGGGCGTGTTTTCGGGAGAAAATGGTTTTGCAGAAGCCGATCGCATTTTCCACTTTCGCGGCACTCGCGATTCAGTTGAGGATATTGGCGGCATAGTTTTTCCCAGTCGCTGGTACTGGTACGCGACTTCTCCTTTCAATCAAGCTCGTTTGCAAGGCCGCTATGCAGCAGCTTTGAGCGGCCCTCACAAGCACGACGGCGATGAGGGATATTTTGGGGAAAATCTGGCGGCGGATGGTAAAAAGTATGTAGATATAACCCTGGACAAGATTAATCAATTGCCTGTTTGGTCTGAGGGCGCGTCTGATTGATAAATTCTTGCGTATTCGATAGTCATTAGTTATTAATTGTGTCATTGTTGGTTGTGCGTTGCTTGAAGCTTGGCCTTGTTGCCTTCCAGTCTCTACATCCAATGCCCAATGCCCAATTCCCAATTCCTAATTCCTAATTCCCCATTCCCTATTATCAATGTCTAGACCAACATTATATATTGCCATCACGAATCACGGATTCGGTCACGCTGTCCGAGTTGCGTCCGTAGCTGCAAAAATTCAAGAATTAAATCCAGATATTTTACTAATTATCACAACAACAGCACCTCGCTGGCTGCTAGAATCTTACATTGGTGGCGACTTTATCCACCGTCCCCGCGCTTTTGATGTGGGTGTGGTGCAAGCTGACAGTTTGAATATGGATAAAGACGCGACGCTGGAAAAATTGCGGGAAATTCGGAAAAAGCAAAATTCCCTAATTGCCAGCGAAGTTACTTTTATCAAGCAAAATCGGGTGGGCTTGGTGCTGGCAGATATTCCTCCTTTGGCAACGCGAATGGCGGCAGCGGCTGGGGTTCCTTGCTGGATGATGAGCAATTTTGGGTGGGATTTTATCTATCGAGATTGGGGCGGGGAATTTGTAGAAATGGCAGATTGGATTGGTGAGTGTTTCGGAATGTGCGATCGGCTTTTTCGTCTTCCTTTGCACGAACCGATGCCAGCTTTCCCAAATATTCAAGATGTGGGCTTGACTGGCGGCAATCCTCGCTACAGTAACGATAAAGTTCGGGAAGCATTCGGCATCGAAACACCGCTGGAAAAAACTGTATTGCTGACGTTCGGCGGATTGGGTTTAGAGGAAATTCCTTATCAAAATTTACAGCAATTTAGCGACTGGCAATTTATTACTTTTGATGCGGGAGCACCCGATTTGCCAAATTTGATTTATGTCAAAAATCAGGCGTTTGCACAATTTTTCCCGATTTTACCGCGTCCGGTTGATATTATGCCTGTCTGCGGGCGCTTAGTTTCTAAACCGGGATACAGCACTTTTGCGGAAGCTTTGCGCTTGGAAATACCTGTTGTTTCTATCATGAGAGAAGGTTTTGCAGAAGCTGCGGTGTTGCTGGAATGGCTTCAAAATTATGCGGAACATCAAATTGTGACGGCGGCGGAGTTTTTTGAGGGGGATTGGGAGTTTTTGCGACAACCGCTGCATCCGCCGCGTTTGTCGGATAAATTGGATAAAAATGGTACGGAGGATGTCGCCCAAGCTGTTGTAGACTATTTTTATTAGACCTCGACCGAATAGTAAGTTTTGAACAGGCATCCTGCTTGTTCCACAATAATTATTGGAGAGGTCTAATATACCAGTAGTAGTGGTAGTAGTGGTAGTGGTAGGTTGGGCCCGTGGAACGAAACCCAACATCCAATTAATGAGTGTTGGGTTTCGTGCCTCAACCCCAACCTACATAATAAAAAAGGAAGAAGTAAGATGTAACAATAGGAGAATATTTTTGCAATAGTTTCTTTGAAAATCCCAAATCTCAAATCCCACATCCCAAATCCTATGACTCATTACCAACAAATATTCAAAATTAAAACTACAGGGAAGTCTTTGTGTAAAATTACCGATCAGATAGAAGATGCGGTGGCGACTTCAGGTATTAAAACGGGACTTTGTAGCTTATTTTTGCGCCATACTTCTGCTAGTTTGGTGATTCAAGAAAATGCTGACCCGGATGTACTTAAGGATTTGGCTAACTTTTTGGCTAAACTGGTACCGGAGGACGATCGCTACATTCACGATGCGGAAGGCCCAGACGATATGCCGGCGCACATTCGCACGGCGCTGACTCATACTTCCGAACAAATCCCGATCGATCGCGGCAGGTTGCTGTTAGGAACTTGGCAGGGAATTTACCTGTGGGAACACCGCCAGCGGGGTCACATTCGCGAATTAGTTGTTCACGTCAGCGGCACTTGATCGGAATTTGTACCTCGCTGATTTTAGTTGCTTCCGGCGTCATCGGGGAATTGTAAAAAAAACGGCGCGGCGGCCCGACTATTTCGTATTCAGGATGTTCTTGAAGCCAATCTTTGAGTTTCTGGAGGTTATTTTCGTAGCTTTCCCAAGTGTAGGCCCCGCCCACGCCAATGCTGACAACCGTCATCGGCGAAGTATTCGTGATTTCTACAGCGGAGTTAACGCTGCTGGGGGCGATATTTGGTGTGGGATAGAGGAACGAAACTTCAGCTTGGGGAACAGCATCGATTGCCTCGGAAGTTTCCGTATAGCGCGCTTCTACTGGCGTTGTCATCGCAATTTGGTTGTTGCTGATGTGTTGAAATAAAGGATTGAAGGCGATGCCAGTTGCTTGTCGCAAATCGCCCGCGTGGGTGTAGGTGACAGCGCGGTACTGAGGATATTGCTTCACTTCTATCACCCCAATCTGTGCGGGTTCAGGGAATCCAGTAGGTAATACCATTTGAGATTTAAAAGTTGAGATTTTACATTGAAGAATGGGGAAAGACTGACTCCGCAAGGGTTTGGAACTTGCTTGCAGTTGCATGGTTTTTGGCAACTGATATAAATAGGCTGAGATTGTTTGCAGACAATCGTTCAGGTGGCACAATTAGTTTAGCAGTTATTTAAGGCGCTGCTAACTATCGATCGCCTAGAATTAGTTGAGAGATTATTAATTAACCTCGTAATAATACGGACGGCACTGACTAAGCAGAGAAACATTAATCTAGTTGTGCTTGAAAAATTAGCGTTTTTCAGGTGTTTGCTATTTGTGTCGGAAAATATTCGGCTGTTGGGCCCATCGATCTGTGCGTTCTCAGTTATTGGGACGCTTATCGCGTTCAGTAACGCCTATCAATTATACCGCTTTCAGGGAATGACGTATGAAAAAGATTCTAGTGATTGAGGACGAGCAAGTAATTCGGGAGAATATTCTCAAACTCCTCAAAGCTGAAGGTTTCGACGTGACGGGTGCAGAAAATGGATCGCAAGGTTTATATGCGGCGGTGTCAAATCTTCCCGACGTGATTATTTGCGACGTGATGATGCCAGAACTTGACGGGTATGGGGTGCTGATGGCCTTGCGATCTAATCCTGTTACTGCTACAGTACCTTTTGTTTTTCTCACCGGTAAAGCCGATCGCTCTGAAATGCGGCAAGGTATGGAATTGGGGGCAGATGATTACCTGACTAAACCTTTTAGTAAAGCTGAACTTGTGGGCGCGATATCGAGCCGCTTGAAAAAACAAGAAGCTGTTGCTGAACAGTACAATACTTTGCGATCGCAAAGCAGCGAATTTATCCAAAAGACTGCCGACAAACTAGAGCAGATCAAAACTCGTTTGTGCAACGCACTGGAACGAGAAGAATTCCAAGTTTACTATCAGCCGCAGGTCAATGTCCAGACTGGTAAAATTATGAGCGCAGAAGCTTTAGTGCGCTGGGTACATCCAGAAAAAGGGCTGATTTCGCCCGCAGAATTTATTCCCCATGCCGAAGAAACTGGCTTCATTGTAGAGTTAGGTGAGTGGGTTTTGCAGACAGCTTGCAAGCAAATGCAAGTTTGGCAAAATGCTGGTTTTTCGGGGCTGCGGGTAGCGGTGAATCTGTCGCCACGCCAATTTCACCAACCGGATCTCAGCAGCAGAGTTGCCCAAATTTTAGCAGAAACTGGTTTGGAAGCGAGCAGTTTGGAATTAGAGCTGACAGAAAGTTTGATGGTAGAGGATGCCGAAAGTGCGATCGCGACTTTGCAACATTTGAAAAATTTGGGAGTTTGTATATCTCTTGACGATTTCGGCACTGGGTATTCTTCTTTAAGCTATCTGACGCAATACCCCTTCGATACTTTAAAAATAGACCGATGTTTTATCAGCAATATTACCGATGGTTGCACAAATGCAGCGATTGTGAAAGCTATTATTGAAATGGCGCACAGTCTCTGTCTTGAGGTAATTGCCGAAGGAGTTGAAACAGAAGCCGAAAAAGATTTTCTCTGGCGCTATAAGTGCGATATAATGCAAGGATATTTGTTCAGTCCTCCTTTGGCAGCAGCGGATTTTGAATACTTGTTAATGACCGGCAAATAAAATATCTATAAAGTCAATATAGAGCAGATAATTAAGTGCCATAGTTGGGGTAAAATATGTTTTTATAATCTACCAGTAAGGTTGAGTAAATCAAGTCAAGCAATACAATAAGGATGTTTACATAGCTGTTAAACTAGCTCGATAGTATTTTTAGCTATTTTGTCCAAATTGCTTGTCATTGTCAACCTCGGAGAACTGGGCGTGCTGATGCAGTTTGGTAAAGTGCAATAACAGTTATAGCAATCCTAAATGATTATACTCGTTACTCGTTACCAGGCTCTGCCTGGTAACGCATATCCGGAGGCTCTGCCTCCATTGTTGCAGCCGAGGCAGAGCCTCTGGACATCGGTTCCCAGGCAGAGCTTGGGAACCAGTTAACCAGTTATTGAAACTGATGCGAGGATTGCTATAGTCGGAGAAGAAAATCACGTAATAACCCCCACAGTTTATACTGTAAAAAAGTTGAGCGTCAGGGTGCAAAAACAGGAAAGTTCCGCTGAAGCTTCCTCAAAATATTTGCAAGATTTTTTCACATATGTAGCGCTCAACAGGCACATTCTATTAGAAGAAGTCCAAGCTATTTTTAAAAAAATAGATGACGAAGAATAAGTCATTGCTCGCATTATATATTCGGCGGTTGAAGAAGTATTAAAAGGAGTCATGGCCAAATACACGGCTGAAGAAATTATTACTAAGTGGGAGAACTTAAAGCCGGAGTTGATAATTTTTTTGACCTACGGAAGGAAGAACCGCTCCTCCGATTTAGATCCACAAGACAGCATTACCAGGCACAAGCCTGGTAACGATGTGGCAACAGTGTTTTGTAGGAGATCCTCGATAGTATTTTGAGTAAGATGCAGCCACGGATTTAAGCTGAATAAGCAGGGAAAGTCATCGCGTGTTTGGCCTTGACGTAAACTTGCTGATCTTGCTTGAGCTGTAGATAATCGAAGCGATCGCGACTTACGTAAGCTGTTACTACCTGACCCGATTCTAACAATAACTGGGTTTGAATTTCGCGTCCTACATGAATGATGCGGCTGACTTTTGCTAATGCAAAACCAGACTCCGGCTTAGTTTGAATTTCCACGTCATGGGGGCGCCAAAATACTAATTCACAATGAGCCGCTCCACTATTTTGAGGCGTTGTACCGTTGCTCGCGAACAAACCCGCAGCATTCGGCAACACATTGACAGGCCCAATAAAAGTCATCACAAAAGCTGTTGCCGGTTTGTCGTAAATTTCAGCAGGAGTGCCAACTTGTTCGACTCTACCTTGGTTCATCACCACAATTTCATCGGCTACTTCCATAGCTTCTTCTTGGTCATGAGTCACAAAAACTGTGGTGATGTTAACTTCTTTGTGAAGGTTGTGCAGCCACGATCGCAATTCTTTGCGAACTTTAGCATCTAATGCTCCAAAAGGTTCGTCTAGCAGCAGCACTTTCGGTTGAACTGCTAGAGATCTAGCTAAAGCCACCCGCTGCCGCTGGCCGCCGGAAAGTTGCGAAGGATAGCGATCGCCCAAACCTTTCAACTGAACTAAATCCAAAAGTTCATCAACCCGCCTGCGAATTGAGTCTTTAGGAACTTTGCGAATTTCCATCGCAAAAGCAATATTTTTCCGAATAGTCATGTGTTTGAACAAAGCATAGTGCTGAAACACAAAACCAATATTCCGTTCCTGCACCGACTGGTGGGTAGCATCCTCGCCGATCAGGTAAATATGACCCGTGTCCGGCGGTTCTAGTCCAGCAATCATCCTCAGCAGAGTCGATTTCCCCGAACCGGAAGGCCCTAAAAGCGCGACTAGAGAGCCGTTTTTTATTTTCAAACTCACGTTGTCAATCGCGTGGAAGGAGCCGAAGTGTTTCGATACGTTCTCAATTGTAATGCTCATGACTTTGTGTACCTATTTTAGGAGTTGATGGTATTAACTCCATATATCTGACCGATTTACAGTAGTATATCCTGAAATTAATATTTTGCAAGGTCTGTAACTTTTTGTATTGTATTTCGAGCCATCCTGATGGGGACGGCGCTTGGAAGTTGACGCTGGCGGGCCGTCTGAGTTAACCCGCGAGGGTTTTCAGATGTGGCTGTAGCCGTAAATGCGATCGTCCCAGAATAAGCCATGCTGAAATTACGTAGAAACCGGGTTTGATGGACGAAAATACTGCATCAAAACCTTTAAAACCTTTAATTCCCGTAAAAAACCCGGTTTCTTTGCTGTCGATATATCTATATTTTACCGCTGCCGACAATTCCCCGACTCCCGGCGATATTAAAGATTTCATGTACAAATTGCTCAATCTGAGGTGCGATCGCACACAATTTAGATCACAATAGTTAATTCAGAAGCCCGCCAGCTTCACCTTTGACAAACTACCAGAATAGTAAATTCTAACCAGAACACCACTATGGGAAAACCAACAGGCTTTATCGAATTCTTGCGCGAACTGCCCTCCGAACTCTCACCAGTCGAGAGAGTCCACAACTGGGACGAATTTCACCTACCGATGGATGAGGACAAACTCCGCAGCCAAGGAGCGCGCTGCATGGATTGCGGCATTCCGTTTTGCCACACGGGGACAATTATCAGCGGCATGGCAAGCGGCTGCCCGATTAACAACCTCATCCCCGAATGGAACGACCTAGTATATCGCGGACTGTGGAAAGAAGCCCTTGACAGACTCCACAAAACCAACAACTTCCCTGAATTCACCGGCCGCGTCTGTCCCGCCCCCTGCGAAGGCGCTTGCGTGCTCGGCATCAACAATCCGCCGGTGACGATTAAAAACATCGAAGCCTCGATTATCGATAAAGGCTGGGATGAAGGCTGGATTGCCGCCGAACCACCCGCCAAACGCACCGGCAAAAAAATCGCCGTCATCGGTTCCGGGCCCGCCGGTTTGTCCGCCGCCGCGCAACTCAACAAAGCCGGTCATTGGGTAACAGTATACGAAAGAGCCGATCGACCAGGCGGCCTGCTAATGTATGGCATCCCCAACATGAAGCTAGACAAAGAACAAGTCGTGATGCGCCGCCTCAAAGTCCTCGAAGACGAAGGCGTGACATTCGTCTGCAACACCGAAGTCGGCAAAGACTTGCCAGCAGAACAACTGCTAAAAGAATACGACTCCGTTGTGCTCTGTACCGGCGCCACCAAACCCCGCGACTTGGGCATCCCCGGCCGGGAATTAAAAGGCATCCACTTCGCAATGGACTTCCTGACTGCGAACACCAAAGCAGTTTTAGACAAGAGCACCAACGGCAACTTCATCTCCGCCGAAGGCAAAGATATCGTGATCATCGGCGGTGGCGACACCGGCACCGACTGCGTGGGCACATCCATCCGCCACGGCTGCAAAAGCCTCGTACAGCTAGAAATCCTGCCCAAACCGCCCTCGGAACGCGCGGCCAACAATCCCTGGCCTGAATGGCCAAAAGTCTACCGTCTCGACTACGGCCAAGAAGAAGCCGCAGCCAAATTCGGCGATGACCCCCGCGGCTATCTCACCACGGCGACAAAGTTCGAGGGCGACGAAAACGGCAATGTCAAAGCTGTGCACACCGTTGAGGTGGAGTGGGCGAAAAACGAGAAAGGGCAGTTTATTCCGAACCACATCCCCGGCACCGAAAAAGTGTTGCCGGCACAGCTTGTTTTGCTAGCGATGGGCTTCCTCGGCCCGGAACAGCCCTTGCTGGATGACTTGGGATTGGAACGTGACGCCCGCAGCAACGTGAAAGCCGAGCACGAAAAATATACAACCAGCATTCCGGGAGTTTTCGCGGCTGGTGATTGTCGCCGGGGACAAAGTTTGGTGGTTTGGGCGATTAACGAAGGGCGGGGCGTGGCCCGGGAGTGCGACCTTTATCTGATGGGGAGCACTGATTTGCCTTAGTTGGTAGGTGTGGGTCGATCGAGATTGTTTAATTTCCCATAATTTACAGCTTATTCCATGTAGATGTAGATCGCGATCGACCGGGTTTCGAGCAAAAGAATCAGTAATGATGCGAGAACTGTAAAGAAACCCCTTGACACTCCCCGAGCTGAAGCTACGGGGATTCTTAAGACAACAATTGGAGTCTTAAAGGCGATGCCAAAGCACCTCTACCGATTCCACTTAGATCGAGTCCAAGCATTATCGCTACTTTTCTAGCAATGTTCGCACAACCGTTACAATCTGCATTGATTAACCAACCTTGAGCCGTTCGGTACAAACCGCGTTTAACTCGTTTACCACTAGGAAGCCACCCTTCGGGTTTTTCGCCAAATTTAGGTAGCAAATCCTTGTCAACAAACGAAGCTTTAGAAGAATACGATTCTTCTGTTTCAACGAACCTTAAACCGTATTGCTCGCACAGTTGAGCTATTCTGTCTTTCAGTCTGCCCGTAGGGATTTGTACAAACTTTTGATTAGTTTTGCTTCCCATATTGGTAGACTCTTTTTGTCCTTTATTCCAACCAAAAACAACTGTTCCAATTTGGTTGTCTAAACAGTGCTGAATTACTTTCCTTGCTGCTTTGTTAACAGCGTCTCGCATTTGGCGATTCCGTTTTTCAGTTAATCCTGCCAACCGTTTAGACCAGTAGCCGTTAGATTTCCCCTCCCTAAGAAAAGCAACCCGTTTATTGTATCCTTGGTTGAGGGACTTGAGATGCTTGCCGTCAACAATAAAACTTGTGCCTACATTGCTCACGCAGGTTAGCCAGTTGTCTATTCCGTGGTCAATTGCCAAGCATTTAGCCTGGTCTACATTTGCTTGAACATCCTCTGTTTTGTAAATTAACTCCAAGTAGAAACAGCCATTTCGAGGAAGTATGCGATATTCTCGAATAATCTTAAAATCCAGATTAGATGGCATTGGTAGGAAAAACGCATCTAACCCAAACCACGCCTTAACCTTGCTTCCCAGAGGAAATCGCAGCATCCCATTCTTAAGTTTTACGGATCTTCCTGTAAATGTCACAAGTGCCATTCCGCCTTTACGGTATCCCGGCAATTTAGGACACTGCGTAACCGTTCCATCCTTAACTCCTCTGAGTAAGCCCATAAAAGACTTAAAAGATTCTGCTACCCCTGTTAGAATTTGCTGAGCTGTATCTGAATAGAACGCTTGATAGTGCAAGTTTCTATTTTCATTTCCCAAGACTTTATGTAGCTTGGCACGGTTCGGGATTTTCCCAGTTTTAAAGTATACCTGGCGAGAATAATAGATACCGCAATTAGTAAGCTTTGCTGATTCAGAACACAGATATTCTAAGATTGATTGAGTACCTGAACTAGCTCGAATTAGATGTTGCTGACAGCCGAACATTGCTAAACCCTCCTGTTATTTAGAGTACAGCAAACAACAGAACAATCTATTAATAAATGTTTCGATTCTGAACGCAAAAAGACGAAACAAAGCCGTCAAGCGAAGGACGGGGCTTCAGACCCAATTATTTGGTGAGAGCGCGGTGTACTTCATAAACCTGGAATACGCTGTATTATGCCCGTAGGGGCGGATTCGCCAAGATTTTGATTTAAAAACCCAAAATGTTGTAAACCCGCCCTTTGTACCTTGAAATAGGTAGATTGCGATTTACCGTTGGGTGGGGGCGGGTTTACGAAATTATGGATTTTAGGCAAATATTGTTGGTGAAACCCGCCCCTTGTATCTTAGGAATCAAAAATAAATAAGTTGATGAGTTATCGGTTATAACTGACATCTTGCAGCAATATCAATAAGAGGATTTTTCGTGGGGTCGGGCGGGTTTATAGAACCTATTTGCAAGCTTTAAGGCTGTTGGCGAACCCGCCCCTACGGCTAATTGAGAATGGTGCAAGATATCAGTTATAAGGAAAAAATTTTAAGATTACAATCTTCACTCCTACAGAGATCAACTTACAACTGATTTTTCTCTTTAACTATTCTAATTTACTTTTAAATCGATGTCTGATTCTAATTCACTTGAGTCAGAAATGAAAAACGGTTCTTCCTTACTTGGTATGCTAAATCAATAGCTAAATCAGTCAAATAAATTGAGGTTAAAAATATGTGTCCCAATCTTGCAGAAAGGCATAAATCACAAGAAAATTTCCGACAAATATTTGAGTAAAAAAAACAAATTGGTTGAGGGCATTGTTGAGAATTGGTATCTGCCAGGAAAGAACTCAACAATATTTTCCAGATACTGTTAAGACTCTTACTAATTGGTTTGACGAGATAATTGCTTACTTTGATAATAGGACAACAAGTGGTATTGTTGAAGGTATTAACAAAAAGCTTAAGTTAATAAAACGTTCTGCCTATCGCTTTATAAATTTTGCAAGCTACAAAAATAGATGTTTGCTTACTTGGCATTTTAATTATTAGTTTGGCATACCAAGTAAAGAAGAACCGGAATTATTTATAATGAAATAGCCGTGCTTCTTGTTGGGTAGACAAAGCGTTTTATCAGGTTTAATAGCAGGTGTTTTCTTATTGTGGATTCAAAAAATTACCTAATTAATTTTATAAATTTTTGATAAATTTAATTTTAATATATTAAAATATCAAAAAAATTTGGGCTATTAAACTACTAAAATAAGATAATTTACTTGCTAATCGCTAATCGCCCCAAAGCAATTAGCAATTAGCAATTTTACTCAAATTATCACATTTTGCTGATAATTCTTTGCAGGATTTCTACGCCTGATACCGCTTGCCAGCCAAACAGCCCCAAGAGCACAATATTCAGAAAGATGTGAGTGTTTCTGGCCAAATCATTGCCTTTTTGCATCAAAGGAGTCAGCGATGCTGCGATCGCAATTATTGCCGTCATTCCCAACCCTGCTAGCAAGTGCGGGCCGACAAATAGTTTGCCGTTGTTGATGTAGGTGACGGCCATTCCGCCGACTGCACCCGTTACCATCAAGGCTAGCAGCAAAGAACCCATCTGGTGATGCTTGATGTTGAATTTACCCTTAATTAACTCTTTTTTGACTTCGCCTTCCGCACTTCTGGTACGGCGGATTTGCAAGCCGAGATACAAAGCATAAAATGAGATGGCCAGCAGTCCCCACATTAAAACTGGGTGGAAGAATTGGCTCCAAACTTTCACTGACTGAGGAATTTCGAGATTCATAGTGTTCTGAGGATTAGCAAACATACTTCATAAAACTTAGCATACCAGTCAGGCCGTCTCATGTGATGGTAAAAATATACGGTATGAGAGACTATTATGGCTGCCACTAAACAAGACGCTGTATTGATTCAAGCCGCCAAGACTGGCAACATTATTCACGTCCAAGCTTTACTCGCTAAGGGTGTTAACGCTAACGCCAAAGACTCTGAGGGGACGACGGCTTTGATGTTTGCTGCCCAAAAGGGCTATACAGAAATCGTGCGTACTCTACTAAACAATGACGCTAATGTCAACCAGGTGAGCAGGCGTTTTGGGCTAACGGCTTTGATGCTGGCGGCGGCTCACAAACAGGCTGACTCTGTGCGACTGTTGCTGGCGGCGGGTGCTGATGTTAATGCTAAAAATGATGATGGAAGTACGGCTTTGATGGCGGCTTCTCTCAAAGGAGATATCAATGTTGTGCGGATGTTACTTGATGCTAATGCTGATGTAAATGTCCGAGATAAAGATGGAGATTCTGCTCTGAAAATAGCTGCTTTATCGGGTCACGAAGCTGTTGTCAAAGCTTTGGTGGATGCGGGTGCGGTTGCTGAGAATTCTATGCTGTTTTTAGCTGTCCGTCAAGGTAGCGCTGAAATTGTGCGAATTTTGCTCAAGTGTGGGGCGGATGCTAATGTTAAAAATCTAGAGAGCAAAACTGCTTTGATGCTGGCTGCGACGGCGGGAAATTTGGCTGTTGTCGAGGCGCTGTTGGCTGCTGGTGCTGATGTCGAAATTCCCGACAAAAACGGAGAAACTGCTTTAACTTTGGCTGCGGATTCTGGCAATACTGATGTGGTGCAAACTTTGCTTGGTGCGGGTGCTAATGCGAATGTAAAAAATGGAGATGGGGGCACGGCTTTGATGGCGGCGGCTGCTGGGGGAAATGCGCCGATCGCCCATATCTTACTCGATGCTGGCGCGGATATCAACGCTAAGGATAAAGATGATGAAACTGCTTTGAATTTTGCGGTGGTTGAAGGCTGCGAAGATGTGGTGGAATTGCTCTTAAACCGAGGTGCTAGTGTCGGTGCTAGAAATAGGTTGGGCGATACGCCTTTACTGGTGGCGGCTGTTCACGGCCACAGTGCGATCGTATCGGCTTTGCTGCAAAAAGTAAACTCAAATCGGGATGAGTTTCTGAATGCGAAAAACTTTGGGGAGACGGCTTTGACGCTGGCTGCTTTTCACGGACATACCGAGACTGTGAAGGCTTTGCTTGAGGGCGGTGCTGATCCGAATGTCCCGGCGGATTTGGGGAAAACGGCTTTAATGAAGGCGTGCGATCGCGGTTATATGGCGATCGTCCAATTATTAGTCGAAAAAGGTGCCGATGTCAACGTGCTGGATGATTCGGGCGCAACTGCTTTAATGTGGGCCGCACATCGGGGTTATCCTGATGCAGTAAAGATTTTAATTGATGCTGGTTCAGAACTAAACCACAAAAATCCGGGAAATTATACAGCTTTAATGCTGGCTGAGTTTAAGGGTTATTCTAATGTGGTGAAATTGCTCAAAAGTGCTGGAGCACTGGAGTAAGAATGAAATAGTTTTGAGTAAGGTAATTCTGTAATTCTGAGGGTAGGCTTTGGGAAGTGAAGAATCTCCTACCAAATTCATAAAATAGCGCTACATATCTACCCCCCCCAACCCCCCCTTATTAAGGGGGGGAGTAAAACTTTCTATGTAGCATAACTTTATGAAATTGGTATCAGATATCGGGACTTACCCATTGTAATGGTGTGGCAATAATTTGAGATTCTTCGCTTCACTCAGAATGACATAATTAGGTGATTAGTGCGTCCCGGACAATGAATTATATCATGTCCGATCGATTAACCATAATATCCCGGTCGGGGCGGGTTTTTGAGATTGTCAATTATTGGCGATTATGGTTGGTGGAACCCGCCCCTACAAAAATCGCGGTAGCTCGACCCGACATGATATTAACCTCAATTTGCTTTACGTACCCAGCCGTTAATAGTAAAGCGGCTATCAGCAAAAGCTTTTGAGGGACAGCTAACTCGCAAAACTTCGTGCATATAGCGACTCAGAAAAAATACTATGCTGTTATTGCGAGGTTCAACAGTTCTGAATGTCTTGTCTGCAACATAAAAATTGTTCTCAATTTTGCTGTCATAAATCTGCAACTCGCCACCTGAAAAAGCCTTGGGTTCTCGATAGAAATAGTAAACGTAAGTAAAAAATCTGCTGGCGGTATCTGGCGAGCCACTGTCGTTGTGAAGTTTATAAAAGTTGTTGTCATTGTGCATGGTTAGCTGAGCTTCTATCTCACCAAGCGGAAATGAGGGAATATTTAATTTTTGCAGCACGTCGGGGAGAATTGCTTTGATGCGATTCACCATCAGAGCGGAAAATTCTGGGAACGAGTGGAGTACCATCGAACGGCGGTAGTCTTCGGCATTAGTTGAGGTGCTGGTTGTCACAAATTCTGATTCTTTTGCTAAGACATATTTAAGGAGTTTGTTCTTTTCGGCAGGGGTCAAAAAGTTGTCTATTTGGGCGTAGCGAGATATTAAGTCGTCATTTACAGGCGGCGCAGGGGCAGGAATTTCTGCGGGAATTTCTGCGGGAATTTCTACAGGAGTTGCAGGCTGCTGCGGTTGCAGTTGCTGCAAGTAAATTGGGGGTTCTGTGACTAATCCGACTAGGTGTTCGCCGGGAAAAGAAAGGGCGGAACGCCCGTCGTCTATGGGGATTTGAAATAAGGGCGAAAAACCCAGTGTTTGTTGGGTGCGATCGACTAATGTTTTGATCAGGCTGTGCAATAATGGTGTATCAGATTTGAGGGTGACGGTGCATTGATGTCCCCCGGTGAGCAGGATTTTGACTTTTATGTCTTGGGGTTTAATTTGTGGTTGAATTGTGCTAGTCATAATTTTTGAAGGACGCAACTGGGAATTTGGTACGACATAACAGTGTTGATTGGTGTCATAGCCTTCCCGATCCCCCCTAACCCCCCTTAAAAAGGGGGGGACAAGAGTGTAAAAGTTCCCCTTGTTAAGGGGGAGACAAGAGTGTCAAAGTCTCCCGTCTTAAGACGGGAAAGGATTCTTCTCAAAGTCCCCCTTCTTAAGGGGGATTTAGGGGGATCGAGACTTAGAGTAAAACCAGAGATACAAATAATTTCCGACTTAAGTTAAGACCAATAAACACTATTGTATCCCTACAATATGGCACACAATTGAAAATTGCTTTAGGTCTTATTCCTAATGCAAGAAGTGGCGGATATCAGTGAAAACCATTGTGATTCCGAGTTGGTTGGCGGCTTCAATGGAATCTCGATCGCGCATACTTCCTCCCGGTTGGACGATCGCAATTATGCCCGCCTCAGCCGCAGTTTTTACGGAATCATCGAAGGGGAAGAAACCGTCACTGGCCAAAATCGCTCCTTTGCTTTTGTCTCCTGCTTGTTCCAATGCTAGTTTAACCGAACCGACGCGATTCATTTGTCCGGCGCCGACACCGATTGTAGTGCGATCGCGCGTCACAACGATCGCATTTGATTTGACGTGTTTCGCTACTTTCCAAGCAAACAGCAATTCTTCCAACTCTGCAGCCGTCGGCTGTTTCTCAGTAACAACCCGCCATTTGCTAGTTTCTTCTACTACATTATCTGAGTCTTGCACCAGCAAACCGCCTGCAATGATTTTAACAGTTTGTGGCGGCCCTTGAGTCAAATCTGGCAAAATCAATACTCGAACTTTTGCCTTTTTCTTGATAATTTCTTCTGCCTCTGGTTCGCACCCCGGCGCGACAATACATTCTAAAAATGTTTGAGTTAACGCCGTTGCGGTAGCAGCATCAATCGGGCGATTGAGGGCGACAATTCCACCGAAAGCTGAGACTGAATCGGTGTCGAAGGCTTTTTGATACGCTTCAGAAATAGTTGTTCCCAAGGCTGTGCCGCAAGGATTTGTATGCTTCAGAATAGCGGCGGCAGGGCTGTCGGGGAATTCTACGATTAGCCGCCTTGCTGCTTCTAAATCTACTAAATTATTGTAGCTTAATTCTTTGCCTTGCAGGATGGTGCTAGTCGTCCAGCCTGTCGGTGTACTTCCGCTTTGATACCAGGTGGCGGCTTGATGGGGATTTTCACCGTAGCGGAGAGTTTGCAACTCTTTTCCTGATAAATTAAACTCGTCTGGTAGCGAAGATTTTTCAGCGGATTGGCTGCTGCTGAGATAAGTTGCGATCGCGCGATCGTAGTTGGCTGTATGTTTGAAGGTTTCTAGGGCGCATTTTTGCCGAAACTCTAAGGATGCTTCGCCGCCATTTTCCCGCAGTTCTTTTAAATAAGTATTGTACTGTTCTGGGTCGCACAAAACGGTCAAATGAGCGTGGTTTTTGGCGGAAGCTCTCAACATTGCCGGCCCGCCGATATCTATCTGCTCAATGGCGTCGGCTAGAGTAACTCCTGGTTTAGAAATTGTCTCTTCAAATGGATACAGATTGACTACAACTAGATCGATCGCCCGAATTTGATTTGCGGTTAAATCTGCGAGGTCTTCCGGTACGTCGCGGCGTGCTAAAATGCCACCGTGGATTCGTGGGTGAAGTGTTTTGACTCGCCCTCCCAAAATTTCGGGGGAACCAGTATATTCTGCAACTTTGGTGACTGGGATGCCTGCTTCTTTGAGAGCAGTTGCTGTCCCGCCACTACTAATTATGTCAAATTCAAATTCTTCTACTAGACTGCGCGCTAAGTCGATTAGTCCGGTTTTATTGGATGTGCTCAGAAGTGCTAGACGTGCCATTGGTTTGAAGTTGCGATCGCAAAAATAGATAGGTTATATTCTATACCAAATCGGCCCGCAGGGAGATGATTTGGTCATGGCTAATTATGATTATTTTTAATAATCAAAGATGAGGTCGCTTATTTGTGACCATATTTTTTGTCAAATTTATATAATATTTTATACTGACCAGTGGTTTCTAGATATCTAGAACTTGCGCGTGGAACTGATTATTTTGTGAGTGCGAGGGGGATTGAAGCCATATCCAGCTTGCACAGTTCGTGTCGCTACGTAAGTGTCAATGTTGTTGAAATTACTTAATAAAACTTAATAGATAATTATAGGGCGATCGCTCTTGAATTTTAACGATGTTTTATGATGAATTCTAAAAGTAATGTGCTAGCATCGGGTGTAAATTGCTCTCTCCCTAAATTTCCCGAAAAATAGGGCGATCGCCACACATTAATCTAAACAATAATTTGGTAGGGTTAACATATGTTTTTTCAAGAAGCAGATCCAGAAAATAAGCTCAGTAATATTAGCAGGAATCATAAACAAACTGCTCCCAATCTGACTAATAGAACAGGCTACCAACAGATTTCAAAAAAAAGAATCCAGAATTCACCAGAGACCAATATTTCCGAAGCTTATAGTGTTAGTTTGTGCGAATTGCAGCAGATGGAGCGAGCAATGGAACAGCTAAAGCAGGATTTGAAAGCTAGCGAATCTCGGTTTAGGAATGTGATCGAAAAAAATGCCGACGGCATCGCAATCGTTAACAAGCTAGGACTTGTCTGTTTTGCCAACCAGTCAGCAGAAGCGCTGTTTAACTGCACCGCAGATGAACTTTTAGGGCAAGCATTTTTTGGCAATTTAGTAGTAGAAGTTTCCGCTTGTGACCTTGAGATGGCGACGGATATTATTCCCCAAGTTGGAAAAACAGAAGCACCAGGAACTCGCGTCGTGCAAACAGAAGTTGAAGCTATTCGCAAGCAAAAAGCAAATGCTGTAGTAGAAATGCGGGTGGTGGAAACGGAATGGGACGGAGAAATGGCTTATTTAGCTACGCTACGGGACATTACCGATCGCAAGCGCGCAGAAGAAATGCTTTGGTTGTACGATCGAGCTATCGCAGCTACTAGCACCGGAGTTACGATTTCTGACGCCACTGACCCCGAAAATCCAATTATTTATTGCAATCCAGCATTTGAAAGCATGACAGGTTATCGGCGGCAGGAAATTATCGGAAAAAACGGCCGATTTTTGCACGGAAGCGATACGGATCCGGCGGCAGTAGAAATAATTCGCCAAGCCTTGCAAGCAGAAAGCGAATGCAAGGTAATATTAAAGAATTACCGCAAAGACGGAACCGCTTTCTGGAATTGTTTCTCCATATCTCCCGTGCGCGATCGAATGGGCCAATTAACTCATTTTATTGGCGTACAGAGAGACATCACTGAGCGCAAACAAGCCGAAGAAGCCTTGCATAATTCCGAAGCACAAAGCAGAGAACAAGCAGCTCAACTAGCAGCCACACTGGAGCAACTCAAAGCCACTAATTCCCAATTAGTTCAAAGCGAAAAAATGTCTAGTTTGGGATTGCTACTTGCCGGCGTCGCTCACGAAATTAACAACCCAGTCAGCTTCATTTACGGCAATCTCGCTCATCTGACCAATTATACTCAAGACTTGTTCGATCACCTCGAACTCTATCAACAACACTATCCTAATCCAGTCGCAGAAATTCAAGAGCAAAGAGAAAAAAATGATCTAGATTTTTTAGCTGAAGATTTACCTAAAATACTATCTTCAATGAGCGTTGGTGTCGATCGCATTTGCCAGATTGTGCAGTCGCTGCGGAACTTTTCGCGGCATGACGATTCACAGATGAAACCCGTTAACCTCCACGAAGGTATCGACAGCACGCTGTTAATTCTCAATCACCGTTTGAAAGGGAACGGAGAAAAGCAGCCAATTCAAATTGTAAAACACTACGGAAAATTGCCGACCGTTGAGTGTTTTGCTGGGCCGATCAATCAAGTTTTTATGAATATCCTCAGCAATGCGATCGATGCTTTAGAAGATGCGAACAGTAGGCAAAATTGTCGAGAAATGCTAGAAAATCCCAGCCAGATTATGATTGGTACGGAAGTTGTCGGCAATTTTGTAGAAATTAAAATTGCCGACAACGGCCCTGGAATAACTGAGGAAGTCAAACAGCAGATATTCGATACATTTTTTACTACCAAGCCCATTGGCAAAGGCACGGGAATGGGTTTGTCAATTAGCTATCAAATTATTGTAGAAAAACACAAAGGCGAATTATCTTGTAATTCGGAATTGGGCAAGGGCACGGAATTTATTATCAGAATTCCGATCGCACCTTAGCGCGGAATGTGCAATCTACACGTTACCAACTTGATATATAGGCAAACAAGCGAGGGGGACTCGCACTCCTACAAAACGAGAAAAATCGTTTTTTCTCGTTCCCAGACTCTGGCTGGGAACGCATACTTAGGATCGCGAATTAAATAACTTACAATTTTAATTGTTATTGTGGGATGGGCGTCCCGCCCGTCCAAAAAGGA
>NZ_JAUBUB010000042.1:0-51061 GCF_036705265.1 Microcoleus sp. B4-C2 | reverse complement strand
GTATTTTAAAGTCCCAAAAGCCTTTCGACCCCAATTATTTACTTGCTACCCCTTGACAGTTCAAGACAGTATCTACACAATTAGATACAAGGAAAATCTGCCATATTCAAGACTTACTAACATCCTCAAAAGACTCCGACCCCAAAGGACTCGGAATCCAACCTTGAATATTCTTGCGTTTCCCTAAAAGCGGCTGCGAATGTACGATCGGCAAACGCACAGCTTCCCCATGCAAAACCTCGCTAACTTCCGCATAAATTTTCGCCCTAGCTGCTTTATCGCCACTCGCCCTCCCCCGATCCAAAAGTTCCAGAACTTTCGGATTTTTCCAATTTCCCAAATCCGCCGTCGAACCCGGCCCGAAGTGAGGATAATAAAAATTGTCGGGATCGCCATAATCTCCTGTCCAACCCAACATAAAAGCTTGAAAGCCGGGAGGTTTAAGCCGATCGGCTAAATAAGCAGACCAATCCTTTGTCAGCAATTTTACCCGAATCCCGATCGCGCTCAAATCCGCCGCCAAAGCCTCAGCGATCGGCTTCGGCGTGGGGAAATAGGGACGGCTGACGGGCATATACCACAAATCCAAATCAAAACCGTTCGGATAACCGGCTTTCGCCAGCATTGCTTTAGCTTGCTGCGGGTTAAATTCATAATCTTTAACTTGATCAGAAGTCGCCCAATTCAGCGCAGGCGGAAGAAATTGCGAATCATGTTTTCCGAGTTCTCCCCAGAAAGCTTTGACTATGGCGGGCTTGTTAATTGTTTGGGCGATCGCCCGCCTGACTTCCGGTTTTGACAAAGGTTCGTAACTCGGATTTAAGGCTAAATAACCGACATTAAAAGAAGGTCGCACAACAGCTTCTAAATTAGGATCTGCTTGAACTTCTTTCAGTTGATCCGGCGTTAAATCCACAGTAAAATCAAGTTGTCCAGCTCGTAGCTGAGCCAGTCTCGCCGCCGGATCATCAACAAAACGAATTACCAATTGATTGACTTTTGGCGTACCCGTTTTCCAATAATTCGGGTTTTTATCCAAAACAATGCGATCGCCCGATCGCCATTCCCGAAACACAAAAGGCCCCGTACCCACCGCCAGCGACCCCGGAGTGCCGTACTTAGCACCCGCTTTTTTCACCGCCGCCGGACTCGCCATCCCGAAATAAGCGGAACCTATCGCCGAGGGAAAAGCCGCAAAAGGTCGATTCAAAACAAATTTAATTGTAGACTTATCAACAACCGCCACATCTTTTACTAAAGAATCTTTTTCTCCCTTAAACCCGCCAAATAAATTTTTCCAAATCGGATAAGTCTTGCCCGCTTCTCGAAAACCGTTAGGATTTTTGGCATCCCACCAGCGATCCACATTAAACTTAACAGCTTCCGCGTCAAAATCCGTACCGTCGTGAAACTTTACCCCGGAACGCAACTTAAAAGTCCAAGTTTTACCATCTTTAGAACTTGACCATTCAGTAGCGAGACTCGGCTCAAGTTCCACAGTTCCCGGTTTGAAATCAGTCAAGCGATTGTAAATTTGGTCGATAACAATCACCGAATTGCCATCAGTAATATTTCCCGGTTCCAGGTTGATCGGCGGCCCACCAGCACCGTAAACTAAAGCCCCAGCCGGAACCGGAGCAGGAGTTGTCGGAGTTGAAGAATTATTGCTAACCGTGTTTGAGGTGGTGCTGCAATTTGAGAGAATTACAGCCATCCCAAAAACTATACTTAATAAAAATAAACGCCAGGGTTTTAACAATCTCATTTCAATAGCTCCAGTTTAATAGTAAATTTTACTTATATCAATAAATTCTAATTTGCTCTTTCTCTCCCCTCTGTGGTCTCTGCGTTCTCTGCGGTTCATTTAGTAAATTCTCTATTAAAAACCCATCTAAATTAACAAACCAAATAGAGCAGACTGATGATAATATCATGCTGGAGGGAAAAATATCAAGACACACCTTTACATTAGGCGACGCAACCAGCATGAAAGCTAAAATTTCCTGCCCAGCTAGATGGGTCATTCGATTTTAGATTGTAGATTTTAGAGTTACTCCCTGAATCTAGGGGGAGCATAAACATTCCTTTCCTCACCCAAAATATTTTTGAATATCTGCATATAACAACCAGATTCGGGATTCCAAAACATCAATATTTCTCTCTTCTCTCTTTCTCTGCGCCCTCTGCGCCCTCTGCGGTTGGAAAAAAATCTACTTTACTTCAAGCAATACGATGGCTATAGGCGATCGCACCAAACCCTACAAATCAAAACTCTCTTCACCAATACTTCCCAGTTCCCCGCTACCGAGAAACTCTTCCTCCTCTACTTCCTCACTCCCAGACTCGAAACTTTCCACCACAAACGGCAAACCAGCCGCCATCAAACCCCGTTGAATCAGTTCCGGCGTTTCCTCAAACAAAACAAATAGCGGATGAACAGCCTCAGCTTCATCGCTGTAAATATGTCTGTAGCGCTGCGGCATCACCCATTCGTAACCTTTATCCAGCCAAACCTGAGACTGCCGCCAGCGGCCAAGCAACTCAGAAAACTCTTCGCCCGGACGATGAATGAAAATCAAAATTTCCACTCCAATTTTAACTTTCCATTCAGGATCGCACATCAAAATCGCCAAATCGCAGGGCAAACAAACTGCCTGTCCGGGCGATATGCTAGTGCCGCTGCTTCCGGCATAAGAGACCCCGTCCCGCAAGCGCGCAATTGGCAAAGGAATTGTGATTAAACTCTCATGGGCGCGGCGGATACTCGGAATCATTTCCATGTAAACCCGATATTTTTTCAGCAGGGCGATCGCGGCAGAAGATTCGCTGTACTCTGCTAGTAAAGTCTCGTAATGTGATTGTTTAACAGACATTTTCAAACCAAAGAATAAGTAATTACTAATTGCTGCTAATTGCTAATCGATCGCTTCTCGTTACTAGGAAGACCCCATTGGTGACAACTTAAGCTCAAGTTCCCCCCTTCGGGGAACTTGAGCTTGCCTCCAGGCCTTGCTGTGTAACGCGAACAGCGATTGAAGCATTGATGGCTGTGGGCTACAAATGTCGGGAGAATGCTTACAGCCTTTTTATTTACAAGGTTTGAGCCATGTGCAGTCTCAAGATTAAGCCCGATACGATGCCTCTTTGTTATTTTATGCCGCTCGCCTGAACTTCATCTGAGCCAAAAAGGTAATCTGGTCTGTAATGTTTGACTCTGGGAGCAACATCAGACGTGAGAGTGTCAATTCCCCAAGCTCAAGATCGCCATCCGGCAATCTTAGTGCTCATAAGATTGCTCATAAGTCAACATAAAACCTAAATTTTTACAAAAATCGGCTAATTTTAAAGACTTGCTAAAGCAATGAGGGGTTGTACCCCCCATAAGTTAGAGTCTGATCATTATAGATGCACCCTGATGGCTTTCCCGTTCCACAAGAGCGGGATTTTTATTATTGGAAAGCCGGAGCGTGAAGTTTCACGCTACTACAGATAAAATGACGTGGGGATGCCAAGATTAAAGATATAGCAGAGCTAAAGCTCAAACTAGGGTGCCGATCGATCGAACCTCACCCCTAACTCTGCGAAATAACCCAAAGGCGGTAGCATAGTTTGGGAAACGGCATCAACTGAAGATGAACTTAGCGCCAGCAACAGTCCTGCAACAGGGCAAATACACAATTAACGCCACTTTAGGCATAGGAGGGTTCGGCATCACTTACCGAGCTATCCACACCCATTTAAACCAAACCGTCGTACTCAAAACCCTCAACGAAAGTCTGCGCCAACACCCAGAATCTGCCCAATTTCAGCAGCAGTTTATTGCCGAAGCCCAACACCGATCGCGGTGTCAGCATCCCAACATAGTCAGGGTAATCGACTTTTTTGAAGAAGCCGGACAGTCTTTTATTGCAATGGACTACATTCCGGGCCAAACTCTCGCCCAAATAGTCGAAACCGATGGGCCGCTCCCAGAAGCCCAGGCCCTGCACTATATTCGGCAAATAGCCTCAGCCTTAAGTACAGTTCACCACAGCGGATTGCTGCACGGAGATATCAAGCCAGAAAATATTATCCGGCGAGCCGATTCTCACGTAGTAATGTTAATAGATTTCGGAATTGCCCGCGGCTTTACCGCCGGCACCAAGCAAACCCACACCAACTTGCTCTCCCCTGGGTACGCGCCGATCGAACAATACCTCCATGACGGTAAATGTACATCGGCCACTGACATCTACGCGATCTCCGCCACCCTCTACTACTTACTCTCCGGCGTGGCGCCCGTAGCAGCACCCCTGCGCGATCGCATTCCCTTGACTGACTTACGGCAATTTCAGCCCAACCTCAGCCCAGGAATCGAGCGAGCCATCCTTCAGGGACTCGAAATCGACCCCCACAACCGCCCTCAGACAGTGGAAAATTGGCTCACCATGCTGCAAGAAACAGAGCGAGTATCAGTAAAAAGAAAAGGCAAGCAAAGTCTAAGATTGCCCGCACCTCCCCCGCCGCAGTTGACTTTTGTGGCATTTGTGGTAACGGCTGCAATTGCAGGCTGGATGGGTTTTGACCTAGCATCGCACTACAACAGCACCAGTCTCAGTAATAGTCCCAAAATTGAATCCTTCCCATCTCTCGAAGATTTGCTCAAATCCCGCGATTTATCAGAGCCGATGTTCGGACAGCCGTCTGTCGAAAGCACCCCTCTCTACCCCATCGAACTCAACAAGCTCCCCAAACCCCCCTTAGACAGCAGCAACATTCCCGAACAAATCGAGTCCTCAGAAACTAGCGCCGAACTTTCTGAGTCTCCAAACGAGGAAACTCCCGCCCCAGATCCCGAAGCGGAATCTGAGCCATCCCCGACGCCAGAACCCGCAGAGGAGCCTTCTGAGTCCCTCATTCCAGAGCCTCAAACCGAAATCGAGCCAGAGCCCGAACCAGAAGCCGCACCGGTACCGGAAGTTGCGCCCCTGCCTCCAGAACCGCCCGCCGCACCCGCCCCACCTGCCCCTGAGAGTGCTAGCGCTGAAACCTGGCCGTCGTCGGAATCCCCGTCACCAGTAATAGCCTCGCCGATCGAGCGATCGCCTGAGCCTGCAATACCAAGCGGCAGTGACAACTATTCAGATAGTTCGATCGCACCTGATTCACCACCCCCTGTTGCAGATCCCACAATGCCTTTTCCCGAACCTGCGACAAATTAGTATGGTTTTTGTTGGTTAAAAGTGCGGACAAATACTTGGTTTTATGAGTCAGCAAATATCCGCTCAGTAGTTGAGATAATAAGGCCCTACCTAGCCAACGACTATCTTCCAAAAACTTCCGTCGAATCTGAAAATCCCAACAGTCGCCGTCTGAGTTTATCGAATATTTCCTATTCCCTCGGCAATCTAAATGCCCGCAAAAAATTGCAGGACTGTTTTCTATTTGGATTTAAATTATGTTAGAATATGTGCGCGGCGCTGAGGTGGTGTGATGTCGCGTATTAATACTGCCAAGCTGCAAACATTTTGGTACAAAGCAACCCCAACCTCGAATTTGAGCCAGTGTAAGCGACGCTTTAGGGCTACGCCGTGGCGCGTTAGACTGTTCTAAATCTCAAGAATCCCATCTCCGACACTCGGGGTGGGAGTGTCAATTCCCCCAAAATTCCTTCCTTTGGGAGCAAGCATCATCGGGGACAAGCAAGTTATAATTTGTTGCGGAAGCGCACAGAGATTTTTTGTCAGGAACTCAGGGCTAAAGCCACTGAGCTTGTAAGAAATTACAAGCTGTTCTGACCAGACCCCTCTCAGGAGGAGGCGTTATTCAGGTCACGACACCGGAGAGTGCGACGCCAGTTTTCCGCTCTGTCATCTGCAATTAAACAGTTTTAAAGTCACTGAAACAGTGTTGCAGGTCTAACAAGCCTTTATAACCAGGTCGAGGCGAACATTACCCCGCAAGGGAGGAAGGAGACAACTGTATCTCCATTGGAGGGGCAACCATACCCCTCTAACCCCGAAAGGGGATTCAAGGCGGTTGAAACCGCCGAGTCGTTTTCCTCTCAGGTCTAAAGACTCTGAGTTTCCCACTTACCGAATATTTTTTATGAGTAAACCCCCAGTTCATGCTTTTTTTGTAGGCAGAGCACTTGCCGAAGCACTGTACGAGCAATTAGAAAGCGCAGCAACCAACGCTTTCTCTGAACTCGGCAAATTTGACGCAGAACAAAGAGAACGCCTGCGGCAGTTCACCGATCGAGTTGTGGAACGGGCCAATAGAGCTTCGGATGAGGCGATGCAGACCAGAACTGGCACCGATCGCACCACCACCATTCAAGACATCCATCCCGCTGATTTGCAAGCGACTATTGACGAGCTGCGCGCCGAAGTGGCTCTGGTGCGATCGGAATTGCAGCGTTACCGCAGCAGTTTGCCCTAGCGATCGACTCGACCACAACTATTATTTACAACGTGAGCGCATTGCTTTGCGCTCCTGCGCTCCTACTTTCAATCAAAGCAACAACATAAAATAAGCAATTTGGGAACCCAAGTGTCTGCTCTCCTTGATGACTCTGTTAATCGCCAGCGCTCCCCCAAGCACACTGGCGAAGCCGATGAGCAAAAAACTGCTAGTAAATCCTACAAAAGTAAAGCTTATCGCTGGAATCGCGAAAAATACTCCCGGAAGCGGCGCTTCTTCGACATTTGGGCCTTTGTCTTGCTCTGGCTGGCTTCGCTGTGGCTCGACAGCAAAAATTGGAGCTACTGGGGAGGCGTGACTGAAGAAAAGAAAGTTGCCAGACGGCGCTTTCAAGCTATCTGGGTTCGAGAAACACTCTTGGATTTGGGGCCAACTTTCATTAAAGTCGGCCAATTATTTTCCACCCGCGCCGACTTGTTCCCGGCAGAGTTTGTCGAGGAACTTTCTAAGCTGCAAGATAAAGTGCCTGCTTTCAGCTACGAGCAGTTAGAGGTAATTGTCGAGCAAGATTTGGGCAAGACAGTTCAAGAACTCTACCGCAGCTTTGATCCAGTGCCCCTGGCCGCTGCCAGTCTGGGTCAGGTACACAAAGCTCAACTGCATTCGGGCCCGGAAGTGGTGGTCAAGGTGCAGCGACCTGGACTGCGGAAACTGTTCGAGATCGATTTGCAAATTCTTAAGGGAATTGCCCGCTACTTTCAAAACCATCCTAAGTGGGGCCGCGGCCGCGATTGGATGGGGATTTATGAGGAATGCTGTCGCATTCTCTGGCTGGAAATTGACTATCTCCATGAAGGCCGCAATGCTGATACTTTTCGCCGCAATTTTAGCAACTGTGACTGGGTGCGGGTGCCGAGGGTTTATTGGCGGTACGCGGCTCCGCGAGTCCTGACTTTGGAATACCTGCCGGGGATTAAAATCAGCCACTACGAAGCTTTGGAAGCGGCCGGTATCGATCGTAAATTAATCGCTCAGTTGGGCGCAAAAGCTTATTTGCGCCAGTTGCTCAACGACGGCTTTTTCCACGCTGACCCACACCCCGGCAACATCGCAGTTAGTGCTGACGGTTGTCTGATTTTCTACGATTTTGGCATGATGGGGCAAATCCAGTCGAACGTCCGCGAAGGACTGATGGAGACGCTCTACGGCATTGCTTCCAAGGATGGACAGCGGATTATGGATTCTCTGATCAATTTGGGAGCTTTGGTGCCTACGGGTGATATGAGTCCGGTGCGCCGCAGCATCCAGTATATGCTGGATAACTTCATGGACAAGCCTTTTGAAAATCAGTCTGTGAGCGCGATTACCGACGACCTTTACGATATTGCCTACAATCAACCTTTTCGCTTCCCAGCTACTTTTACTTTTGTAATGCGAGCTTTTTCCACCATCGAAGGGGTGGGCCGAGGTTTAGATCCCGAGTTCAACTTTATGGAGGTGGCACAACCTTTTGCCATGCAGCTTATGACTAATGGAAATGGCCATGATACAAGTAGCAGCATTTTTAACGAAATCGGCCGTCAGGCGGCTCAGGTGAGTTCGAGTGCTTTGGGTTTGCCCCGCCGGATTGAGGAGACTATTGATAAACTCGAACAGGGAGATTTGCGGATTCGCGTCCGTTCTGCCGAAACTGAACGCTTGCTCCGCCGGATGAGCAGCGCTCAAATGGGCACGAATTATGCTTTGCTGATGAGTGCTTTTACTTTGTCGGCGACAATTTTGTTTGTCAGCAATCAGGTCTGGCCGGCTGTCGCTGTTGCCGTGCTGGCTGCGGGTGCAGGGTTTGCTCTTATGCGTTTGTTCAAGCGGATCGATCGTTTAGACAGGATGTCATAATTGTGCAATTTGCGATTTTAAATTTCAGGTTTGAGATTTCTCGCCAGCCCAAATTTGACATCGAATGTTAAGTTTGGGCTGGCTGACCACAGATTGCTGAAATTTACAACATTTAGGCCCTTTGAGGCTAAAAACCCGGTTGCTGCCTAGATTTCTCGCCAGCCAAACTTCTAATTTTGGGTAGAAATCCAGTTTTTTTTTGCAGGTGCTGCTGAATTTACTGGATTTACCGAAATTTTAAGATGGGATTACCATCATCAGAAAATTGGGTAGAAACCTCGTCCTTTTAGGACGGCTTTATATTACAATATAATTGGTCAACGACCCACCCGAGACGATGGATCAAACAGCCTATACGAGCGAAGTTCAGCCCGAGGTGCTGGCGGCGAAGCAAAATCGGTAGACCGGGAAAAGAGGATAGGGCAATGGTAAACATCCCTAGAATCAAAACTACGAAGAATTCCGTTTGGTATTCGACACATAAAAACCGCAGGGCTTGCGGGGTTAGTCTGTGGAGCGAACATAAGACCAAATCTCTTTTAGGGTGGAGGCAGTTGCGAAGAAGCAGAAATTCAAATCGTGAGGTTTGGGAATCCCCGTCCGCGACGGTCGGGGTGGAAGTCAAACGATCTACAATATGAGGTCAAGGAAGTGCAATTTTTCCAAAACTCGCGATCGCGGGCTGCAGAATTTCAAGTCCGTTCGGGATTTAAGTTTTGGAATAAAAAATCGTACCCCATTAAATCAAGCTTTCAAGTTCGATGAGTCCAATCACCCAATCTATGAAACGCTCTTTCGCAGGTAAGACAGACACAGGGCTAGTTCGTTCCGTAAATCAGGATTCGTACTACATAGACTCTGACGGGCGATTTTTCATAGTGGCCGATGGAATGGGAGGACACGCCGGAGGTCAAGAAGCCAGCCGGATTGCGACTCAGGCGATTCAATCTTATTTGCTCGAACATTGGGAAGGGCCAGAGGATTCTCCGCTGTTGTTGGAAAAGGCTTTTTTAATTGCCAATCAAGCAATTTTGACGGATCAGCTCGACCACCCGGAGCGTGCTGATATGGGAACTACGGCTGTGGTTCTAATGTTTAGGGATGAGGGCCGACCCTGGTGCGCTAATATCGGGGACTCTCGTTTGTACCGACTGCACGGATCTCGCTTGGAACAGATTACTGAAGACCAGACTTGGGTGGCTCAGGCTGTGAAAAGAAAGGCCCTAACTCCTGACCAGGCTCGCAGTCATCCTTGGCGTCACGTTTTGTCCCAGTGTTTGGGCCGCGATGATTTGCGGGAGATAGATATTTTGCCTGTGGACGTGCAGCCTGGGGATCGCTTGCTGCTGTGCAGCGATGGCTTGACTGAAGAACTTTCCGATCCTTTGATAGCTTCGCCTCTGAAGTCGATTCGCGCCTGCGAAGGTGCTGCAAATGCTTTAATTCAAGCAGCTAAGGATAAAGGTGGACGCGATAATATTACTGTGGTGATCGTGACGATCGACCTCAAATAATATTCATCGCCCGATCGCACCCGACCATCTAAAATCGAAAAATCTAAAATCTAAAATCTAAAATAGAATGACCCGCGTTATCGGTTTGATCAGTGGCACGTCGGTGGATGGCATTGATGCTGCTTTGGTGGATGTGGTCGGTTCCCAAACAGACTTGAAAGTGCTATTGGTCGCCGGCAAGACTTTCCCTTATCCTGCTAATTTGCGATCGCAAATTCTCTCGGTTTGCAGTGGCTCAGCTTTGTCAATGGCTGAACTAGCAGAATTAGATGATGCCATCGCCCAAGAATTTGCGACGGCAGCATTGACAATTCAAGCAGAATATGATAAAGCAGAATTAATCGGCTCTCACGGTCAAACTGTCTACCACCGACCTGCTGGGAAAGCCCAGAAAGACAGCGCTGGTGCGTTAATGGGCTACAGCTTGCAACTGGGGCGGGGCGCGCTAATTGCGGAATTGACAGGAATTACTACTGTGACTAACTTTCGCTCGGCAGACATTGCAGCAGGGGGTCAAGGAGCACCCTTAGTGTCAATAGTTGATGCCTGCCTGCTGGCGGAACCCAACCTCAGCCTCTGCATCCAAAATCTCGGGGGAATTGGCAATGTTACCTATCTTCCGGCAAGAGGCAAAGGGGGAAACAATGACGAGTCTGAGATTTTGAGTCTTGGGGATGGCATATCGGGCTGGGATACAGGCCCGGGGAATTCCCTGTTAGATTTGGCAGTACAGCACTTCTCAGGCGGCACTAAGACGATCGACGAAGGTGGAGCTTGGGCGGCATCGGGAACTCCCTGTCAAGCTTTAGTGGAGGATTGGCTCGCATCAGAGTTCTTCCGCCAAGCACCGCCGAAATCAACGGGGCGAGAGTTATTTGGTGTAGACTATTTTGACAGGTGTTTGGTCGAGGCCCAAGGTTACAACCTCAGTCCTGCTGACGTGCTGGCTACTCTGACAGAACTGACTGTTGCCTCGATCGTTCACAGTTACCAAACTTTTTTACCGGCTATGCCCGATCGAGTTTTACTATGCGGGGGCGGCAGCCACAATCTCTACTTAAAACGCCGATTGCAATCTCAATTGCATCCAGTGCAAGTGTTGACTACTTCTGAGGCAGGCTTGAATGTAGATTTTAAAGAGGCGATCGCTTTCGCGGTTTTAGCCGCATGGCGGGTTCGGGGCATTCCCGGCAATCTGCCTCAAGTTACTGGTGCCCGGACATCGGTACTTTTAGGAGAAATTAACTCTTGTTGGCACAGTTGGGCGTGATAGCATAGAGTCTGAGGGACAACGGCTGTGCGTTGTTGCACCAGCATTGTAGCCAGCAGGAAAAGCATAGGAACAGCACTGTGGCTCACACGTTTTTAATGGAATCTGGCCAATGGACGCTCGAAGGAAGCTGGATTGAGCGCAATGGCGTGCCAATTACGGTTAAAGGCAAAACTTTAGTGAGCTGGAACCGAACAGATTGGTTCAGTATGGTGACAAAGCTCGTATTTCCTGGAGGCGATCGCGAAGAGATTATTTTGCAGTACCGAGGACACCTCAACAGTGATGAACGGCAGTATACTTTTGTACTCCAACACAGCGAACTCGCCCGCGTCGAGGGCGAAGGTTGGATTGCTCCCCAGTCGATCGTCCAGCGTTATTGGGTATTGGGAGACGAACGCCAGCGGCGGACGGGTTTTGATACCCTTCACCGGGTTGATGAGAACCGCTACTACCAATCTAGCGGCATTATGTCAGGTCATTACTTGACCAGTACAATGGAGGCGACTCTGGAACGTCAGCCGGAATAACTCTTTCTAGAGTCCACAGTTGCCAGTTCTAGGGATTGTGATGTGAAAACTGAAGGTTTTGCTAGTCGGAGGTCGCGCTCAGATGTCCGACTAGCGCCATTGTTGTCAAACCTCATCCGCTGCAAATAAACACAAATATATTGAATTTGTTAAAAATTTTAAGTGGTTAAAAAATTAACACTTTTTATTAATAGTTGTCCAATTTTCGAGTTGAGACGCGATAAATTATCTTTGCACTCTCCAGTGGTGTCGATCGACAAACTGCTGACCTCGACTTCCACATTCAGTGAAATCCACAAAGGAATTGTCAAATTTTCCTCACGTCTTTACAGATGCGTTCTAGCTTCTGCCTTCGAGTGACGCCCCATCACCCCCAACTCCTTTCCGCCTGATGGAAGTGAGTAAGAGACGGAGGTCGCCGACTGCGACTCTTGGTTACTCAACACCTGGGTTAGGTTCTAAACCCCAGTGGTGTTTCAGAAAATGGCGGTACATGGTTTCTCGTAGCATCATTTGCTCGTAAAGCTTGACCAAAAACTCCTGAGCTTGTTCGCGGCTCATGTCACTTACCTGTGTTTTGAAGGAACACAGGCTAAATTGCTGTTCCAAAGACAATTCTGCTGGTTGGCTCATGACTTTGACTCCTCTCTAAGTAAAGGTGACTTAAAAGTGAACACCTGGATTAACCAGATTTGTAAGTTGTTTCAGCGATCGACAGTTGGTTTCGGGATGCCCGATTGCCCATCTGACTTTAGTCTATATTACAAAAGGTAACAATCATTTGACAAAATTACCATCTCTCCTAAGAAATAGCTTACTTAGCGATAGAGATGGCGATATGTCTGCAAAAGTTCCTTCCGCAGGCATATACAAGTGTATCTACTTGTCAAGAGAAAAAAGGCTCAGTACGAACCAAAAGAATTGAAGCCCTTTATACCAAATCCGGCGGAGAGAATCTCCGCGAGGGGGAGAGGGGGAGATGGGGAGAGGGGGAGATGAGGAGAGGGGGAGATGAGGAGAGCGGAAGAGCGGGAGAGCGGGAGATGAGGAGATTGGGAAAATTTCTATTTCTCTGTTCTCCCTTCTTCCTTCTCCCTTCTTCCGACGGACATCGGACTGACATCCGTTACATCCCTTACACAATCCGTTGCCGAACCTTCTTCCTTCTAACTAATTCGAGGGCCCGCCATCTTGCGGTGGAGTGGCGACTCCAGGACTGAAATTGGGAGCAGCGGGTGCAGGCGAAACAGGAGGAATGCCCTGATTTGCCCCAGAGTTGCTAGGCTGCCCAGGAGCCGGGAGAGGGGATTGAAACTGATTCGGATTGAACTGCTGCTGCCCGGGAGCGGGGAGAGGGGATTGAAACTGATTGGGGTTGAACTGTTGCTGCCCCGGAGGCACAGGAGACGGCAGAGGTTGACCTGAATTGCCGATCGCAGGTGCTCCAGGAATGCCAGAATTGGGAAGCGAGGGATTGGGCAATGGGGAGGAAGCCGAACTAGGAAGAGTTGCCAGGGCAACTCTATCGCCCCCTACCTCTCTCAATTTGTCTAAAACCTCGACAACCTTGGCATATCTAGCATTTTGAGGAGCGTACAGCACCATCAACCCCGTAGGATTTTGGCTTTGGAAACTCTTTAAAACTCGATCGAGCTGTTGGTAATTAACAGGCAATTGGTCGATATAAGTTTGCCCGAAATCGTCAATGCTGACAATCAGCATCTCTCGCATCTGCGTTTGTCCAGTCTTCGCTTTAGGCAAATCGACATTAATGGCTTGCTGGCGAGTCAGTTGCAAAGCCGCCAGGAGAAAAAACGTCAGAATGCAAAATATCACGTCAATTAAAGGCACCAGTTCAATCCGAGCCTCTTCAGCAGGAGTATCTAGATTAATCTTCATTAGTTCTCAGGAGTTTTAATTATTAGAAGGAGAATCTTCAGCCGGATCGGAACCTTTCAATTTCGGCTCCCGATTCCGTTCTCCCGGTTCTTGAGAATTGAGAGAACGCCTGTTCAAACCATCTGCACCAAAAGAAGAATTGCTGTATTCAGCAGCGGGTGCTCGACCCTTAGCATTAGCAGCGGGCCAGTATTGCCTGTAAAGCAATTCCAGTTCATTTCCAGCTTTGCGAAATATTTTTGCCTGGTTGAACAAAAAAGCTTGAAATATCCGATAAAACACCAAGGTAAAAATTGCTACTACCATCCCAGTAGCAGTCGTAATCAGCGATTCGCCAATGCCCGATGTCACGCCACTCGTGGCCGCCGTGCCGATGTCGCCCAGACGGATGGAACTGAGCGAGTTAATCAAGCCCAAAACAGTTCCCAGCAAGCCCAGCAAAGGCGCCAGAGCGATCGTAGCTTCTAAGATTTTGTCGCCGCGGCGCATCGAAGCCAACTCTTCATCGGCTGCTGCTTCGAGTGCGAGTCGAAATAAATCTGGTTCGGGATTGTAGAGCCGCAGGGGTGCAGAAAGAAATCGCCCGATCGGCTGTCTGTTAGCTTGTCTGGCCATCTCGTTAGCCACCCCCCAATCGCTGCGAGCGGCTTCCAGAATGCGGTTAACTATCTGCTTTTCTTTGCTCAGGAGGCTTGCCCAAAACCACAAACGCTCGATAATTGTACTCAAAGATAAAATCGATAACACCAACAGGGGCCACATGGCGGGGCCGCCTTTTTGAAACAGTTCTTGAATATTCACAATATTTTTGCTCCTGCAGTACCCGCTAACTTTTGCTTCTGTTCTACTTTTTTTAACAAATCTAAGGCCATTTAATTTTAGCTATTAATGTACTCAGGACTTACGCACTCGCCACTAAAGAAAGCCGGTTTTGCGAACGGCCCCTTGGGGTGCAACTAAGTATTTTCGTCAAGGAAACCCGGTTTCTGGGTAAGTCTTGGTACGGTTTTCTAGTACCTACGGCCGATGGGCGGCGACTTCCTCACAATTCCTCTAAGTCTTGACACATATCTTGGAGTGACTGGTGTTGAAGGCGGCGGGAAGAGCGGCGATATTTTTTAGTTTGCAGCTTCGGTTCGTAATGCTGCGTACCATCCGACTTGGTTTGCTGCTTCAAACTCGATTCGGCGCTGCTGGAGTTTTGCAGAGCTTGTTCGCGGACGATCGCCTCTTCGAGAAACTGCAAGTAATACTCATAGCGCTCCCAACCCCCCCGCACGACACAGTTAGGCTCGTCTCGGTGCGAACAGTCGCTAAACTGGCAGCTACCCAAAGCCAGCCTCTGGCGCGCTTCTGGGAAATATTCCGCTAACTCGGACGGATCGCATTCGAGAGCCGGTTGATTAAAGCCCGGAGTATCGGCCAAAAGTCCGCCGCCGGGAAGTTCAAATAGTTCTACGTGGCGTGTCGTGTGGCGCCCGCGGCCGAGTTTGCCGGAAACAGCGTTCACTCGCAGATTCAGGGCCGGGATCAGTTGGTTGATTAAGCTGGACTTGCCAACCCCAGAAGGGCCACAAATTACCGTTATTTTTCCTTGCAAATGGCTCAGAAGGAAGTTCGGCAACGGGCTATGTACGGGCTTTAACGGATTTAACGGATTGACCGAATTTGGCAATTGGGGGTTATCCTCAGAACTCAGCATAGATGGTTCTATTTTCTCCACTAAGTCATGGAAAGCTGGTTCCGATGCAGAAACTTCATTTTTGTCATTAGCGGGGGCTTCATGAACTCCTAAACCGCTGCGGACGCTAATAAACATTGGTTCGTAGCCCCAGCCTGAAAGCCGATCGCGCCACTGTTCCAACTCATCGGGCGTGACCAAATCGCATTTGTTCAGGCACAAACTCACCTCTAAACCTGTAGATTCTGCCTTGACTAAAAACCGAGTTAATGATGCGGGATCTAAGTCTGGTTCGGCGAGGGCAAAAACCAGGAGAATGCGATCGGCATTAGCTACAGGCGGGCGGTTGAGTTCTGTTTGGCGGGGGAAGACTTCAGAAATTGCACCCCGGCGGTCAGTCCAGTCCGGTTCGTCTACCACCACGCGATCGCCCACCATCACCTGTTGACCAATTTTTTTCAGTCGAGTGCGACGAGTGCACAGGAGAGTCGGAGAATCAGCGAGGGGAGCCTTTTTCCCGTCAATGGAGACTTCGGGATCTAACCTCACTTGGTAGAAGTTAGCCTGAACAGCAATTACAGTACCCACGATCGAGGGTGAATTCAGGCTCATCCTGCTTCCTTGTCTTCTGGGCGCTGCACTTTCATTGAAAAATAGCCCGACTCCGGCTCATCCGCGACAAATTCCGTTTCGAGAATCTGGTAGCCTTCCATTTTGAGACTATCGGGCACTTGTTCGATCGGCTCCCCAGCATCCAGCCACACCTCCAAAACAGCACCCGGTGCCATTTGCTCCAAGCGCAGTTTAGTGCGGACAAAATTCAGAGGACACGGAGTACCACGCAGATCGATTTTGGCATCTGGGGATTTGGGACTTTCAATTTTCGATGTTGAATTCATAATGTTTTTGGCAATCTCAAATCCTGAAAGCCTTAGTTTTTTAAACAAGTTGCCTGGAAACTGGAAAATCTAAAATTTTGTGTCCAATTGGACACAGACTATTATTCTTTCTCAAAAAAATGAGCGCAATTGCGCTCACTTTTTTGAGCGCTGCTGAAACCGAATGCCTAGAAACCGTCCCACCTGAGATTTTTGTGAGCAATTGCAAACAATTTTTTGACAGATACTAAAACAAATTGCCGGGGAATCCTCAAAGAGGAAAATTTGACACCCATGGGTGTCAAATTTTGCTTATTTCTGAAACAAATTGCCCAAAAATCCTTCCAAACCGCCTTTACCAGTACGATCGCCCTTCAGCTTAGCAAGCTGCATCAGCAATTCCCGTTCCTCAGCCGTCACCTTAGTCGGAATGTCAATAGACACCGTAATCAAATGATCGCCGCGACTGACTGGATTTCCCAACCGAGGCACCCCTTTTTTCTCCAAAGTCAAAACAGTATTGGCCTGAGTTCCGCTAGGAATCAACAATTCCGTCGGCCCGTCTACGGTTTCCACTTCCAACCGGCACCCTAAAATTGCTTGCAAATAACTAATTTTAACTTCCGAGCTAACGTTAGTGCCGTCGCGCTTAAATAGCGGGTCTTCATTCACCGCCAAGAACACGTAAAGATCCCCGGGCGGCCCGCCCAGTTTGCCGGCATCCCCTTCATTGGAAACCCGCAAGCGAGTACCGTTGTCAACCCCAGCCGGAATTGTGATTTTCAGCTTTTTCATCACTTCTTTCTGGCCGCGGCCGCCGCAAGTTTCGCACTTATCCTCAATCACTTGCCCGGTGCCGTTGCAAGTGGGGCAAACTGAAACTTGAGTAAAGCTGCCGAAAGGAGTGCGGGTAGCGCGTCGGACTTGACCACTGCCGGTACAAGTCGAGCAGGTTTGTGGTCTGGTTCCCGGTTTCGCGCCAGTCCCGGTGCAAGTTTCGCAGGTTTCTAGATGCTTGATTCGGAGTTCTTTTTCCCCACCAAACACTGCTTCTCGAAAATCCAGCCGCAAATCGAGGCGCAAATCGTCTCCGCGCACCGGCCCGCTGCGCCTACGACCTTGCTGTTGTGGCCCACCGACGCCTCCCTGAAAGCCCTGAAAGAAGCTTTCAAAAATATCGGCAAAGCTGTCACCAAAGTCTTGGAACCCAGGCGCGCCTGCACCGCTGACGCCTGCTTCGCCGAAACGGTCGAAACGGGCGCGGGTTTCTGGTTCTGAGAGTACCTCGTAGGCGCGGTTAATTTCTTTAAACCGCTCCTCGGCACCGGATTCTTTGTTGACATCTGGATGGTACTTGCGAGCTAGGCGGCGGTAAGCACGCTTAATTTCTTCTTTGTCTGCGCTGCGAGAAACGCCTAATATTTCATAGTAATCACCGGCCATAGAGCTGCTTGCCTGGAGGTAAATAACAAAAAGTGTACGAAAAAGAAACGGGCTACCTTTCCTGAAATTACAGATTAAAAATCAAAAATTCTCATTGTTAATTTTTAACTTTTAATTTTTAGCTTTTCTGTTTTAAAGGAAAGGATTCATATCATCAACTTCTGGTTCGGGAACCTTCTGTTTTTGTTTTGACTGTGGATTTGACTGTGGATTTGACTGTGGACTTGGCTGTGGACTTGGCTGTGGACTTGGCTGTGGATTTGACTGTCGTTTTGACTGTCGCTCCGGCTTTGATTCCGGCTTTGATTCCAGCTTTGGTTCCGGCTTTGGTTCCGGCTTTGGTTCTGGCTTTGGTTCCGGCTTTGGTTCCGGCTTTGGTTCCGGCGCCACCAGCAACTCTTCTTTCAGCAAAATGCTGTCGTCGTCAGCTTTAACCTCTTCTGGTTCTGATGATTCTACTTCTGACATCATCTCGCTTTCAACAACAGCTCCTGACGGGGCTACCCCGCTGCGGGCTTGGTCGTAGACTGCTGTCCCCAGCGAGTATAGCAGTTGCTTGAAAGATTCGATTGCGGGGGTGAGTTCCTCGATTGTGATGTCGGGGTTACTCATCGCTGCCCGCAAGGCTGCTGCGGCTGTTTCCGCTTCGGCCTTGAGCTCGTCACTCAGCAGTTGCGCGTTGGTTTTTAAAGTTACACCACAATTATAGACGAGGGAGTCAGCTTGATTTTTGAGTTCGACGAGTAGAGCGCGCTTGATGTCCTCGTCGGCGTAAAGTTCGGCTTCTTGTCGCATCCGCTCGACTTCGGTTTCGCTCAATCCCCCTGTATTGGAAATTTGGATGCTTTGTTCTTTTCCGGTTCCCTTGTCTTCAGCAGCGACTTTGAGAATCCCGTTGGCATCGATTTCAAAGGTAACTTCGATTTGAGGTACGCCACGGGGGGCTGGGGGAATGCCTTTGAGCAGGAACTTGCCGAGACTTTTATTGTCTTTAACCAATGCCCGCTCGCCTTGGAGGACGTGAATTTCTACCGAGGTTTGCCCGTCTGTCGCCGTGCTGTACATTTGCGATCGGCTCGTGGGAATAGTTGTATTGCGATCGATTACTTTGGTAAACACCCCGCCCAAGGTTTCGAGTCCCAGGGAGAGCGGCGTCACATCGAGCAGCAGCAAGTCTTTGACTTCACCACCCAACACTCCGGCTTGAATTGCCGCGCCTACCGCTACAGCTTCGTCGGGATTGACCGATTTATCAGGAGAAACGCCCCCAAAATACTTGCTAATTGCCTTTTGAACTGCCGGAATCCGGGTTGAGCCTCCCACTAAAATAATCCTGTCTATGTCTTTGGGGGTCAAACTTGCGTCTTTGAGGGCTTGAGTCACCGGATCGATCGTCGCTTGGACCAAATGAGCCACCAGTTTTTCAAACTGAGCTTTGGAGAGTTCCATTTCCAAATGCTTCGGCCCTTTCTCGTCAGAAGAGATGAAGGGCAAATTGATTGAGGTGGATTCCCGGTTGGAGAGTTCGATTTTCGCTTTTTCCGCAGCTTCTCGGAGGCGCTGCAAGGCCATTTTGTCTTGTGAGAGGTCACTGCCTTCTTGAGTGCGGAAAGCTTCTACCAGCCACTGCACAATGCAGTCGTCAAAGTCATCTCCTCCGAGATGATTGTTACCGGAGGTAGCGTTGACTTCAAAAATTCCGTCTCCCAGTTGCAGGATCGAAACGTCGAAAGTACCGCCGCCGAGGTCAAAGACCAAGATTTTCTGTTCTATATTTTGCTTGTCCAGCCCGTAGGAAAGGGCTGCCGCTGTCGGTTCGTTGACGATCCGCAGGACTTCTAGGCCGGCGATCGTACCGGCGTCTTTAGTAGCTTGCCGTTGGGCGTCTGTGAAGTACGCTGGCACTGTAATCACGGCTTGGGTAACAGTTTGTCCCAAATAAGCTTCAGCATCTTGCTTGAGCTTTTGGAGTACCATTGCCGAGATTTCTTGGGGAGTGTGAACCTTATTCCGAATTTGGACGTTAACGGTATCGTCTTTGCCTTTTATGCAGGTATAGGGAGTCCGCGCTCGTTCTTCTTCAGTGTCGTCCCACCGCCGTCCGATAAATCGTTTGATACTGTATACAGTATTTACAGCATTAGTTACAGCTTGCCGCTTGGCTAGTTGACCTACTAAGCGATCGCCCGCCTTGCCGAATCCTACTATACTAGGAGTTGTGCGGCCGCCCTCGGAATTGGCGATCACGACGGGTTTACCGCCCTCTAACACAGCTACGCAACTGTTAGTTGTGCCTAAGTCAATTCCAATAATTTTTCCCATAGCGCCTCATAAAACTTTGTGGGATGTTTGGAAACCTCCAACTACAGGTTGGGGGAAGAAAAACGACTCAGCTTGTTTAAACAAGCATTACCAGACTAGATTTGTAGGAAATAAACTTGATGTCCTAAAGCAATATCAAAGACCGGTAAAAACATTTTTCAGAATTTTTGGATAAAGCGCTGACGTGCTTTTAGTCATCTTTAATTAATAAGTTGGTGAGTCTGCCACCTGGGAACCCCCGAATTCTATTCGGGGGTAAGTGACTTTAAGGAATGCAGTAGCTTGTATCCCGCTTAACCTTCCGAACTATCGGGATTTTCATCTGAGGCTACCACAGATAGCCCAGCCGCTGCAACTTTCACTTTGGCGTGCCGCAAGACGCGATCGCCCAGAATGTAGCCGCGTTCTAGTTCTTGGATAATTGTTCCTTCCTCGTGTTCGTCAGTTGGCTCGCTCAGCAGAGCTTCGTGGAGGTTGGGGTCAAACTGTTCGCCTTCGGGCCGCATCGGAGAAACCCCGATTTGCTTGAGGCCGTCTACCATTTGCTTGTAAACGCTTTGGTAGCTTTTGTGAATGTTCATTTCGCCATCGGTTTGCGGCTTGATGTGCGATCGAGCGCGCTCGAAATTGTCAATTACCGGCAACAGGGGTTTAATCGTGAGACACCTTGCCTGTAAATCTAGCTCTTCTTTTTCCTTTTGGGTACGCCTGCGGAAGTTCTCAAAATCTGCTGCTAGGCGGAGATTTTGATTTTTCAGTTCTTCTAGTTGAGCGGATGTGGCTTGCAACTGAGTTTTTAAAGCCTCTTTTTCATCGTTGGCCTGGGCCAGTTCATTCTTCCAAGGCTCCGCCGCGTCTGCAGTCGGACTGTTGGTTGAACTGCCGGTGACGGTAGGCCCCGATGCGTTTGCTGGGGTGCGATCGCCCTGAGCACTTTGATAAGCTCGAGCAAGTTCGAGTTCCCAATCCGCCGATTCGTTCGAGTTTCCTGATGCCGCCGGATTTTCGCTTGCCATTGGCGAACCCTCTGGGGTGGTTTCCCCAGTTGAGTTAGGATCTTGATCTTGCTGTTTTTCCTCGTCAATCATAAAAGCTGCGCGACAGAACCCTATCAATTCTAGCAGATACAGTTAACCCGGTAAATCTAGAGGACTCGAATTTACTGTGTATGGCACAATGTGAAAAGAGGAAGTCTCGCCCGATCGGGAGACATTGCTCAAAGCTTTCCATAAAATATTCAAAGCCCCGTTTAAATATTGAGGTATAATTTATGGCATTAATGGGGCAAACCCAAGGTTTGTTGGTTCCTCATTTTTAATTAAAGCGATCGCATTTACAACAATTTTTATAAGTATATTTTGCGGTTAAGTCTACTACAATATTTCCCAATTAGGAGGCTTGATGTTTCAAGGTTTACTTAAAAGGATAGAAACTTAAAGTTATCATCGATCAGGCTGTTTTAGTCGCAAGCTGACGCTGCCATTTTTTACCATTTGCTGAGTTTGCCAAGTGGGGAGAAAAAGAAATTTGTATTGAGGAACTAAATAGTTAGCTGTGTGCTTGTGTAACTCAGACACTAGGTTTTTAATCTTGATGCGAATTGGGGGCGTGGTTTTTCAGAGTCAATAACGCCGAAGTTTCTTGAAGTCTGGAATTTTTGCCATTCAAATGATAGATATTAGCGGGTATGGCGACGATACTCATCTGTAGATAATATGGATATCTAATGGGCATCTTTCCAACATTTCTGAACCGTAAAACTTAGATCACAAAGGTTCGGAAACCAGGGTATAATCAAAGTAATATTTACTGACCCAAAACTAGAGTTGCTCAAAATTGGCCCAGGGGGCTCATGCAGCCGACGATCGGGCAGTGACCGATCGCAGATAATTAATCAAAATATATTTCAAAAGGGCGATCGAGGCTTTCGTAAAAGCTATCATCACAGAACATAGCTCATATTTAATTTAGTAAAGCTAACCGCGCCACCACGGGCGCTGTAATTTGAGCAAACAATTTGGGAAAATAGAATTAGTCTGGGAGGGGCACACACCCCGCCCCGCTTTTCTCTCCCGGTACGGGGAACCCCCAAGTGATGTGCCCTGACGCTATAACGAGAGTATCCCGCAAGTTAATCAGGTAAATAAGCAACTTAGCACTCAACGAACAAGATTTGATTGCAAGCACCCGCAAATCCCTCCAACATCTCGTCAATTTGTGGACGCAGCTTAGAGGGGACTGCGAGCTTAAACTTGAGAGATAGGGATTGAGCCAGAAAATGATAGCTGATCCATAAGCAAAGAATACGGGGGTTAAAACCCCACGTTGGTTTTCCTCTCAGCACTTTTTGTGACTGAGTTTCCCACCTATTGAGTGTTTTTTATGACTAGCACATCCCCGCTTCGCTCCACATCCCTAGTTTCTGTGAGTCAATTTACTCCGGCTATCACCAAGATGATTCAGTCGGGTTACGTCAACGGCGAGCAAGTAAAACAAGCTCTAGTTGATAGCCGGAACTCCGGCAAGCGGTTGACGGAGGTATTAGAAGCACTTACTGGGCAACCGTTGCCTCCAGAATTGCTGCGACTTTACAAGAAGCAGCAGATGTTTGAACGGAAGATAGTCTACGGCGTTGAAGCATTTGACCCGGAGATGAGCGAAATGTCTAACGAGCAACTCGGAGTTATGCTCGATGCGTTGAAGATTTCGATCGACATTTGTCACCAAGGTCGGTTTTTACCCGTAGCGAAGACGGAAACTGAGCCTGCGGCGGTTTTAGTGGCAATGGTAGATCCCGACAACCTCAACGCCATAGAAGATTTGCGGCGGATTTTACAGCCTCACGGCTTGGCTTTGCAGCGGCGAGTGATTACGCCGGACGACTACCAGGACATTACTTCTGCTTATCAAGACGAACAAGTTAAGAGGGAAGCTAAAAAAGCTGAAATCGAAAAGCAGAGAAAGATGGATTTAGGGGAGGGAGATTTTGGCGAGCTCTCGCTAGAAGAGGAGAGCACCGACCAAGAAGACCTCGCTAACACCTTGGATGATGCTGAGGCGGCTCCCGTAATTAAGGCCGTCAATATCATTTTGGCGAAAGCTTTGTCGGAAAAGGTGTCTGACATCCACGTAGAACCTCAAGAAGAGTTCATGCGGATTCGGATGCGGAAAGACGGAGTGCTGCAAGAGTATTTCCGGTTTCCCAAGCAGGTAGTCCAATCGATTACCGCTCGTTTCAAGATTATTGCCAACCTGGATATTGCCGAACGCCGACAAGCTCAAGACGGGCGCATCCGCCGGGTGTTTGAGGGACGCACGGTGGATTTCCGGGTCAACAGCTTGCCTTCCCGGTACGGTGAAAAAATCGTGCTGCGGATTTTGGACAGTTCCAGCACTCAGTTGGGTTTGGGTTTGTTAATCTCCGACGAAGAAACTCTGGCTTTAGTGCGAGAGAGTGCTAGCCGTCCGTTCGGACTGATTTTGGTGACGGGGCCGACGGGTTCGGGCAAGTCAACTACTCTGTACTCGATTCTGGCGGAACGGAACGATCCGGGGGTTAATATCAGTACGGCGGAAGACCCGATCGAATATGCTTTGCCAGGAATTACCCAATGTCAAGTAATTCGGGAAAAAGACTTGACTTTTTCCAACATTCTGCGGGCTTTTTTGCGGCAAGACCCTGACGTGATGCTGGTGGGGGAAACGCGGGACAAGGAAACGGCAAAAACTGCTCTGGAAGCTGCTTTGACGGGACACTTGGTGCTGACGACGCTGCACACGAACGACGCGGCCGGGGCAGTGGCGCGTTTGGCCGAAATGGGCGTAGAACCGTTCATGGTTTCGGCCGCTCTGTTGGGCGTGTTGGCTCAACGTCTGATGCGGCGCGTTTGCGACAAATGCTGCATTCCTTACCAGCCTACTGCTGCAGAACTCGGCAAGTACGGTCTGTCGGCTTCTCAAGAAATTGATCTAACTGTTTACAGAGCCAACACTATACCCGTGGAGGAAAGGAAGGAACTCGCAGACAACGAGCAACTTTGTCGGAAGTGTGGCGGCCTAGGCTACAAAGGACGGGTAGGGGTTTACGAGTTCCTGAAAAATACTGAGCGGCTTCAAACTCTGATCACTCAAGGAGCTCCCACAGAGCAAATTAAGGAAGCAGCAGTAGAAGAAGGGATGAAAACGCTGCTTGCTTACAGCTTGCAGTTGGTGCGGGAAGGCGCGACTACCTTTGAAGAAGTCGAGCGGGTGACGTTTACAGACTCTGGGCTGGAGGCTGAAATGAAAGCCAAACGCAAGCAGGGACTTACCTGCAAGACTTGTCAGGCGGAATTGAAGCCGGAGATGCTGGATTGTCCGTACTGTTTGACTCCGCGCTTTTTGGATTGATTCAGCAGTTAACTGTTGACTATTAACTGTTGACTCTTAACTGAGCTAGATTGGTCAATAACTATCATATCAATTCGATCGAGGAGAGGTATCTATGGGTCTGATGATTGAAGACGTACTGGAGTCCCTGGTAGAGCAAGGGGGTTCGGACATACACATCCAAGCGGGCGCGCCTATATTCTTCCGAGTCAGCGGGAAACTAACTCCTCAGACTCAATACGGTGACATTCTGTCTGCTGAGGAAGTGCAGATCCTAATTTTCCAAATGCTCAACAATATGCAGCGCAAGCAGTTGGAAATGGAGTGGGAACTCGACTGCGCTTACGGCGTTCGGGGATTGGCTCGGTTTCGGGTAAATGTGTACCGGGAACGGGGTTCTTGGGCTGCTTGCATGCGGGCTCTGGCTTCTAAGATTCCGAACGCAGATGCTTTAGGCGTGCCACAGATTTTGCGGGATCTGACGGAAAGACCCAGGGGTATGCTGTTGGTGACGGGACAAACGGGTTCCGGGAAAACTACTACGATGGCGGCTTTGTTGGATCTGGTCAACCGGACGCGGGCGGAACACATTCTAACCGTTGAAGACCCGATCGAATATGTGTTTCCCAATGTCAAGAGTTTGTTTCACCAGCGCCAAAAGGGCGAAGATACTAAGAGCTTTGCTAATGCTCTGAAAGCTGCTTTGCGCGAAGATCCTGATGTAATTCTCGTGGGGGAAATGCGGGATTTGGAAACGATCGGTCTGGCAATTTCGGCTGCAGAAACGGGTCACATGGTGATGGGAACGCTGCACACTAATTCGGCGGCTGCAACGATCGATCGGATTTTGGACGTGTTCCCGCCCATTCAACAACCCCAAGTTCGCGCCCAGGTGTCTAACTCTTTGGTGGGAATTTGCAGCCAAAATTTGGTAATAAAAGTTGGGGGCGGCCGCTGCTGCGCTATGGAAATCATGGTAAATACTCCAGCTATGGCTAACTTGATCCGGGAGGGCAAAACTCCGATGATTTACTCTCAAATCCAAATGGGGGCAAAATTGGGTATGAGGACGATGGAAATGGCCCTCGCTGAACTTTACAAGAGCGGTAAAGTCACTTGGGAATCGGCAATGGCCAAGGCTTCTAAGGCGGACGAACTCGAACGCTTGATCGGCCCGGCACCGGTTGGTAGCGCCCCGGTAAAAGCTCATTAGTTCCGTCAGCAGTCATTAGTCAGGAGTTCGCAGGCTGAATTAATGACTGATGACTGATGAGTCATAACTTTTAATAAATTTTCAGAGGTGAGCTGTGGCTACCAACGTTATCCGCCAAAAACCGAAAGGTGGCTTTGATTTCAGTAAGATTCAGGAGCAAATTGAATATAACCTTACCAGCCTTACTGTTAAGGATATGGCTATTTTTGCTCGTCAGTTTGCGGCTATGTTTAATGCAGGGGTGGCGATCGTTCGATGCCTTTCCGTGCTGCACGAGCAGTGTTCTAATGCTAAGCTGAAGCGAGCGCTCAGAAGCATGAATGCTGACGTTCAGGAGGGGATAAACTTGGCAGAGGCGATGGCTAAGTTTCCTGATGTGTTTGACCAACTGTTTATCAGTATGGTGGCGGCGGGAGAAGTCGGGGGGGTGCTAGATGAAACCCTAGACCGTCTGGCGGTGATGATGGAAAAAAATCACAAGACGGAATCCGAAATTAATTCGGCTATGTCTTATCCGAAGACGGTGCTTTCCATCGCGATCGTGATTTTTTTCGCAATGACCATATTCTTGCTACCAACTTTCGCTAAAATCTTTAAGGATATTGGTGCAGATTTGCCGGCTTTTACGGTGATGATGTTGGCAATTAGTTCATTTTGTACCGCTTGGCCTCCGATTCAACAGGTGACAGTTATTGGGGTAATTATAGCGCTAAAAATTGCCTTCGATATGTACTACAAAACTCCCATAGGTCGCCTACAAATTGATAGAATTGCGATGAAATTGCCGGTGTTTGGCGATTTGATCGAAAAATCTGCGGTGGCTAGGTTTTGCGTGATATTTGGGTCGCTGACGCGATCGGGCGTGCCGATTCTCAATTCTTTGGAAATTGTGCGAGATGTGGCGGGAAATCAGGCGATATCTAATGCGATCGAATATGCGAGACAGGAAATTCAAGGCGGCGGCATGATCAGTATTGCTTTGCAAGAACAAGCTGTTTTTCCGTCTTTGGCCATCCAAATGATGGCAATTGGCGAGGAAACAGGGGAACTTGACAAGATGCTGATGAAAGTTGGCGCTTTCTACGAAACGGAAGTGGAAGAAGCAGTAAAAGGACTTACCAGTATGCTAGAACCTCTGATGATTGTGGTCGTCGGTGGTATCGTAGGTTCAATTTTGCTGTCGATGTATCTGCCGATGTTCGCAGTGTTCCAGAAGCTGTAAAAAAGTGCTAATTAGTTATTAGTTATTAGTTAGTAACAATTAACGCCTGACCAATGACTATTTCAATCGTCCCCAGGCTCTGCCTGGGAAGACCTTTGGAGGAGGCACAGCATCGATTCAAAGGAGAAAACAATTTGGAGGCTCTGCCTCCAAATCTTCCTTACCAGGGTCTTCCCATTGGTGACAACTTACGAAAATGCCACAAAAGTAAAGTAGGATAGGCAGACCGATTTAACTGCTGCCTAATCCTGGCTTTACGCTCCAGGGTAAACCCATCTTAATTTGAACCCAAAATATCCTACAGTTAAATCCGAATAAATTTCAATGTAGTTATTGTAAGTTTATGGGTGCTATCAATGGCAAAAGGTTTTACTCAAACTTTAAATCACCAACCAAAACAAACAGATTCATTGGCTTCGGTGAATATATTAAATGCCAGTTTTTTAGAATATTTGGCCAATTTGAAGGCTCCCAGAAGATAAAGAATAAAAAAATATTCCGAGATATTACAGGGGAATCGCATCTTAATTAAGGTATAATGGTGAGGGAAATTTTTTAAACATTTGACAGCATCTTTCAAGCGCAGCTCGTAAACTAAGGAATGAAAATTGAGTGTGATGCTGATAGGCAGCTAAGCACGCTCGCTGGGGTTCCACCTAGTTGATTTATCTCCATCACGTACTCTTGCCTAGGGCGTGTTTTCAAACTATAACCACAACAGAATGCAGGCGATCGCGATCGTGGCTGTATAATTGGCAGGCAGCTTCTCATATCGAATAGCGCTCCGACTCCATTGCTTGAGTCGCTTGATAGCACGTTCAACAATGTTCCGTTGCCGATAGATTTCACGGCAGCCTTTTTCCATCTGCCTCAGTGAGAGATACCTGCCGGGAGTCCATTCCCAGTTTAACTACTTGTTGGTGGCCCATCCCGTCTCCACCGCAGCCCTGCCTCTGGCAGGTGCATTTTATGTCATTTGTCAAGTACAATTTATACCAAATTAGATGCGATCGCCCTGCACTAATAACCCATAAATATGGTTCACTTTAACGTTGCCTTTCAACACTTTAACTCCTTCACCGACATTACCCTATCCCTGGCCAAAACTTTAGACCAAATGGGAATTCCTATTTCGGTCGAACCTTCAACAATAGCCTCTCATCTCAGCCGCCATTCCACAGCAGAAGAAAACGACCTGCTAGAGAAGTGGATGAACACCACACCCTCAGATTTATTTCAGATCAAATGGTCTCATTATTGGAAACCTTATTTTTTAAAAGAACTCAACGGACATCTCAACTTAGAACTTTTTGCTATCAATTACGAATTCGCCAAAAACCATGATGATTATGATTACTGGATTTACGATGCTGTTAACACTTCATCTCACAAACTAGCCGTCAGCCAATATTCTAAAAACGTTTTAATAAAAGCTGGATGTCCGCCGGCTAACGTATCAGTCATGCCTCTAGGTTTCAATCCTTTAATCTCGCAACTCTATTTGCCCAGACCGCAAAAAACCCAAAAAGATGTAAAGTATATTCTGCACATGACCAATTCTTTTGATTGGTATAGATTTGGCACGGATCTGGCAATTCAAGCTTTTTGTGAAGAGTTTAAAGATGATTCTAACGTAGAGTTAATTATCAAAGATGGTGGCAAAAATCCTGATGTTATAGTGGAACACCTCGTAAATATCGAAAAACAATTCGGCAAGTTCAAGTCAAAAGTTCAGGTAAAGCCTAAATTTTGTACTAAAGCAGAACTAGCTGATTTATACTTGTCAGCAGATGCTTTTTTAGCACCGTTTCGCGGCGAGGGTTTTGCGATTAAAATTTTGGATGCCTTTGCAGCAGGTTTGCCCGTTGCTATGACTATGTACGGCGGCCCGACTGAGTACGCCAATGCTGATAACTGCTATCCCATTGCTTACGATCTAATTCCCGTGGGAAAGTGTTACGATACTGAGTATCTAAAAATCAGAAATGCTCCTCATTGGGCCGAGCCAAATGTTCAGTCGGTTCGCGAACAGTTGCGAAAAATTGTTGAAGACCCGATGCGTTTTCAGGTAGCTCAAAAAGCTAAAGAGACGGCAGATTTATTTAATTGGGAAGCTGCTGCTCAAAAATTGCTAGGATTAATGCGAAAGTTGTTTTAAGAGCAGAAATTATGGGACTCGAACGCAAAATGTTTAGGGGAATGTTTTCACCCGGGGAAGTGGTACGATTAAAACAGCCTTGTTTTACTCCCGGCCGATTGTTTGAGCCAGGAAAATATAACGCTGATGAGTTGCCGGATATCGCTTTTGATATGGGTTTGGTAGACCATTTGCCACCAGTCAAAGGCAAAAGTTCAGAAAATCTCAATGTTCAGAACCCGCCAGATCAAAACCTTGAGGAATAAACTCTCGTTGGCAGTAAGGACTTCAGTCCTAAAAATCCCTGTTTGTAGTAAGGACTTTAGTGCTGAAAATTAAAATAAATAATCAAAGACTCAAGTCCTGACTGCAAAAAAGATAAAGCCAAATTAACCATTTTGCTCTATCTGGGCAATTAACTGTTTCAAAACTTGACTAGCTTTATCGTTCTCAATCTGACAAGTTCCGGCATTCTGGTGTCCACCGCCGCCATACCTCAACATTAACTCCCCAATATTAGTTTTAGAAGTTTTGTTAAAGATTGACTTGCCAACTGCGAAAACAGTATTTTGTTGTTTCAGTCCCCAAAGTACGTGAATCGATATATTGCACTGAGGGAACAAAGCATAAATTACAAAACGATTTCCCGCATAAATCACATCTTCGTTACGCAAATCCAAAACAACTAAATTATTATAAACTTGGGCGCATCGCTGTATTTGCTCTTTAAATTTTTCTTCTTGCTCGAAGTAGAGGTCTACTCTTTCTTTTACATCAGGAAGCTGCAATATTTCATCGATAGTATGATATTTGCAGTAATCGATTAACTGCATCATTAACTGATAATTGGAAACGGTAAACTCTTTAAACCTTCCCAACCCGGTTCGTGCGTCCATTATGAAGTTTAACAGCACCCATTCTTGCGGATGCAGAACCTCTTCTTGGGCAAATTGAGCGGAATCTGATTTGTCAACTGCTGCCATCATTGCCTCAGAAATATCAGGAAACTTTGCTGCACCTCCATAATATTTGTACAGTACCCTAGCTGCAGAAGCTGCATAGGGATCGATGATGTGGTTGATTTTGATTTTCTCGTGTCTAAGAGTTTCGCTGAAATGGTGATCGAAAGCTAGATGAACTCCCTCAACATAGGGTAAATTGGTGCTAATATCGTTATTTGTTATTTCGATTTTCCCATCCTGCATATCTTTAGGATGCACGAATTTAATCTCGTCGATCATATCGAGTTCTTTGAGCAAAACTGCACAGACTAGACCGTCAAAATCGCTGCGGGTGACTAATCTGTATTTTTTAGTGAGTGGCATATGCTTCTGTGATAGGGAGGAACTGATCACCAGCTAATATAACGTATTACCCGATCGCTTTCCAATATGAACACAGACCCTTACGCTTGGATAGAGAAGGCCCTGGACACAGTTCGCCGTGCCAATTGGTATAGATCGCCAGAATCGATCGAAAGTTCCCCTGGGCCTGTGGTAAAGTTAGCAGGCCACAGCCTGATTAACTTTGCCAGCAACGATTATCTGGGACTTGCGGGCGATGACAGGTTAATTGAAGCTGCTATAGCTGCAACTAAGGAATTTGGTACGGGTGCGACGGGTTCGAGGTTGGTCAGCGGACACCGCGATTTGCACCGACAGTTAGAACAAGCTATTGCTAATTTAAAACAAACTGAAGATGCTTTAGTATTCAGTTCGGGATATTTGGCGAATCTAGGGGCGATCGCATCCGTTGTCGGCAAGCGCGATTTGATATTATCTGACAAGTACAACCATTCGAGCCTGAAAAACGGAGCCACACTCAGCGGTGCAACAGCCCTAGAGTACAGTCACTGCAATCTTGAGGATTTAAAAGCCAAGCTAGAGCAAAATCGCGCAAGGTATCGCAAGTGTTTAATTATTACCGATAGCGTCTTTAGCATGGATGGGGACTTGTGTCCGCTACCACAGTTGTTGGCTGTGGCCGAAACCTTTAACTGCATGGTATTAGTAGATGAAGCTCATGCTACGGGAGTTTTCGGTGCTAGCGGTGCCGGTTGTGCAGAACATTTCGGGTGTACGGGAACACCACTGATTCAAGTGGGGACACTCAGCAAAGCTTTGGGAAGTTTAGGTGGTTACGTTGCGGGCTCTGCTGCTTTAATTGATTTTCTGCGTAATCGAGCTGCGAGTTGGATTTATACTACAGCATTGACGCCTGCTGACGCGGCGGCTGCTTTAGAAGCTGTGAGGATTGTACAGCAAGAACCAGAACGCCGAGTTCGGTTGCGACAAAATATCGAAACTTTCAAATATTGCGCGATTACCAATTACCAATTACCAATTAGTAATTCCCTCTCCCCAATTTTCACTCTTCCGTTAAAAGATGCAGCCTCCGCTTTAACAGTCGGCAGCAAACTCAAGGAAATGGGTATTTTTGCTCCAGCGATTCGGCCTCCGACTGTCAGCGTGAGTCGAATTCGGATTTCGCTGATGGCAACTCACGAGCTCGCACACCTTCAGCAGTTGGTAGAGGCGCTGAAGCAAGTTTTTAGTTTTGACTAAATGTTGAGTGCGTACCGCGCACCGCTTGACTAAATGTAAATGTTGGGCATCGGGCATCGGGCATCGGGCATCGGGCATCAGCCTAATGACTAATGACTACTGACTAATGACTAATGACTTCTGATTGTCAAGATATCGCTATTGACTTATGACCAATCTTATACAGGAGTTTGGTCGATCGGTCAACAACTGTAAATTTTTTGTAAATTTAGATACTTTTTGGAATTTAGCGCTATATTAGAGAAGTAGCAGGTACACCAAATTTAATATAAGGAACGTCCACCATGAACACAAATCGTCAAAACGTAAAAAAAGTAGCAGAAACCCACCGCGCTAACATTCACAAGCAACTGATGCACCGCATAGAAGTAGCGAGATCCAGTGGCAATCAAGATTTGGTTCGGGTGCTTGAAGAGGAAATGAGACAGCTTTAAAGAAGCTGGAACTAGAATTTGCCGTAGTTTGGTTTAGAGGGTTGTGCGAGAAATGCAGAATTCCGGCAACCGCTACCTGTGAAGTTTTGACTCCTCTCTTAGTTGGTAGGAAAAATCCCGGTTTCTTAAAGAAACCGGGATTTTTTATTGAGAAGGAAGAAGAAAGAGGGAACACTCCTGCACGCACAAACTCTATCTGTAGAGTGCGCCTCGTCCCCAAGAGATTTGCCAAAAATAGAATGTTATGTCGGTAAGTTGAATCAGGTATTTATGAATTTGCTGAGCTATGCGATTCATGCCTTGAATTGCTATGACCAAAAACGCACCTCGGAGCAAATTAAAAATGACCATAGTACGATTACGATTTGTACTTCTATGCTGAATTAGGATGGGGTAAGAGTCGGTGTGAAAGACAATGGGCTGGGAATAACAAGGGAGGTAAGGAATGAGAATTAAATAACTTCCACAAGTTTGTGGGATGGGCGTGCCGCCCGTCCAAAAACGACGGGCGGGACGCCCATCCCACAATAACAATTAAAATTGTAAGTTATTTAATTCGCGATCCTAAGAACCCATCTATTTAGTCCTTTCTTTACAACTGAACCTGCGGGTCAAGACACTGGTTTGGGATTATTTGATTACCTATCAGATTTTGGTGGAGAAGCGCGGCGGAGATTTGAAGTGTTTATCACAGCCAACAGAACCGGGTGCATAATTTGTGGTTGAGATTCCCATTAGGCAGAGCGAGCGGGTAGAGATGAAGGCGAGTTAAGGGGAATAAAATTGGCTAAAAGAACGCGAAACCCGTACAAGTCTAGCTTATTCGTTGTGCGAATTGATGTGCGGAAATTTACACCTTTGGTAGCGGTAGCCTGCGACATCGCACTCAGCGGGAGTGAAAGTAAATACCAGATTTAAGTCCTTTGTCAACTTGTCCGTGTCCCGCACTGGTTAAGGTGAGGCGTGAGGGCGCGAGCACGCCTTCACCATGTGCCAATTGCGTAAGTTTTGAACTAATTACTAATGACTAATGACTAATGATTACCTTCCTCCGACTACAACATTTTTAATCCGCAAATGGGGGCCGCCGACACTTACCGGCAAGCCACTCTGGCCACCTTTACCGCAACCGCCGTAGGCATAAACCGAGTCATTTCCTATCGACTCAATATCTTTTAAAGTCTGAAATACATTGCCGCTTAAGGTGACATCGCTCACGGGTTCGGCTAATTTGCCGTCGCGAATCATAAACCCTTGAGCCGCCGCAAAGGTAAACATTTCGCCGTTGGTTTGTCCTCCCAACATCCGCACTGCATAAACTCCTTCGTCAATGTCGGCAACCATTTCGTCAAAGGAATGTTCGCCAGACTCGATCGCAGTATTAGTCATCCGCACCAAAGGCATAAAAGTAGCACTCAGAGCCCGGGCATTTCCCGTCGGACTTTCGCCCATTTTGCCCGCAGTCTCGCGATTGTGCATTCGAGCGGCTAAAACTCCATTTTTAATTAAATGCTTGCACTGAGCCGGCACGCCTTCGTCGTCATATTTTAAAGTTCCCGGTAATCCCGGCACAGTTGCGTCGTCAATTACATTCAATTGTTCGATCGCCACAGGCTTGCCCAAAGTCAACAATTCCTGCATTTTCGGGTTTTCGTAAATGCCGTCTGCTTCCGACAAATGCCCGAAAGCTTCGTGAATAAAAACCCCCGACAAATAAGGGTCTAAAATCACCGGATACTGACCACCTTTCACCGATTTTGCCTCTAATTGGCCTACAGCTCGAACGGCAGCACTCTTAACACGATCTTCAATATTTGTCAAGACATCGTAATCCGATCGCGAGTGAATCGACTCAAACCCTTGGCGGACGACACCGCCCTCGCCGCGGGCGATCGCTCCGAAACGTCCGGTCACGTCCAAGCGCTCTTGAGCGATGCAAGTCCCTTGAGAATTCACAAAATAAGTAATCCCAAATCTGTCGCTGTAACCTGCCATTGTCGTCTGAATTCGCGGGTCATGATCTAACAGCAACTGATTGTAAGATTCGAGCAATTTCCGCTTTTCGGCTAGAGTAATAGAGCGCGGATCGCGGCCCAATTCCACCGCTACATAATCTTGAATCGGGGTGACATCTGCTAGTAGAGTTTTTTCACTACCAACCAAACGAGATTGCACTACAGCTTCTTCAATGCGGTCTTTTAATTCATCTAAACCGTTAAAAGTTACAAAACTCCAGCCACCTTTGTGACAGGCGCGGATGCCGCCGGCGAGACTAAAACTGCGGTTGACAGCATCTAACTGAGGGCCGCGAAAACTAATCGCAGTTGACTCGCTTTGTTCGAGGCGAACTTCTAGATAATCTACGCGATTGCGGTAAGGTGCGATCGCTTCCATCAACTGTTCTTGCATCAAATTGCCCCTATGAATGATTAGCCGTAGCGCTGAAAAAAATTATTGCTAAACCTATTTTAGCTAATAACTCCCGTCTTTCGGGTGCGCGTTCCCCCACCGGTGTGGTGCGGGAGCATGGCGCGTCCTACCCCATCGAGGGCGAGTCAGTCGATTTTAGATTTTAGATTTCAGATTTTAGATTGATCCCGTCTTGAGCCTGCGCGTTGGAATGAATCCGGGGGCTTATGACCACATTACTTTCGGTCAGTCGATTTGAGATTTAAAACTTTTTCCATAGAATTGATGATGAGAGGCTTGGCGGCCCGCGTTCGACGGGCGTCCTCGAACACAACAAACTCGCGCCCGCTTGCGAAAAGCCCGGTATGCCGAAAATTTTGGATTTGCCTAGAGAAATCAAACTAAACTAAATCTATCTAAAGACGTAAAAAAATACCTTAACCCCCGGCAGATGGAATACTTTAAGGTTAAAAAATTCCAAATTTCACCGTATTTAGCAGCTATTTCGGCATCAATAGCAATTTTGGTCGGAGTTGGCATTTTAGATCGATCGGAACAGCGGCGGTTTTTTCACTACAACCGCGCTAGCACCCTCGATCGCCTCAGCACAGTCCGTTCAAAGCTGGAAGGCTCTTTGAATTCCCGCCTGTTTTTGATGCGGGGTTTGGGGGCTTACATTTCCAACAACCCAAACATCACCGAAGCCGAGTTTGCAGCGACGGCGAGAATTCTGGTGGCACAGCAACCGGGCATTCGCGCCATAACTTTAGTTAAAGGCACGACGGTCGCTTACATTTATCCGCGGGAGGGAAATGAATCGGCGATCGGAGTTGACTTGACGACGCTACCCGAACAGCGGGAAATGGTCAAAGAGGTCATCCGAACCAGAAAAACTTTGCTAGCCGGGCCCGTGAAATTATTGGAGGGGGACGAGACTTTCATCAGCCGATCGCCGATTTTTCTCACACCCTCCGGCGCCGAGGCAGAAACAGGAGTTTACTGGGGCTTGACAGGCCTGATCATCGACAAAAATACCCTCATTGAGGAAGCAGGACTCAACGACTCCTCAGCGAAGCTGCAATACGCTCTGCGGGGCAAAGACGGTTCGGGAGCCTCCGGCCCTGTGTTTTTCGGTGACGGGTCAATTTTTGAGGAGAATCCCGTGGTGCTGGAAGTGACTTTGCCCAACGGTTCCTGGCAGTTGGCAGCAATTCCGGCGGGAGGATGGCCTGCGAATTCGCCGTTTCGGGGGTGGGTGATCTTTGGAGGCGACTTGCTGGCACTTTTGACTGGGGTGGCAGTTTTTAGCGGGGTGTACGGCCGTGCGAAACTGCGGGAGAGCGAAGTTAAGTACCGGCAATTAGTTGAGAATGCTAACAGCATGATTGTGCAGTTAGACAGTGAAGGTAATATTACTTTTTTTAACGAGTTTGCTGAAGATTTTTTCGGGTATTCAGAAGCAGAAATCATCGGCCAAAGTGCGATCGGCACAATTATACCGAAAACAGAGTTATTTGAAAGTGACCTCGCGACAAAGATTCGAGACTGTTTGGCACAGCCGGAAAAATACTTCCAAAACGAAAATGAAAACATCCGCAGCAATGGAGAAAGGGTGTGGATAGCGTGGACAAATAAACCTTTACTAGATGCGAAGGGAAATGTGGCAGGACTGCTTTGTATCGGGACGGATATTAGCGATCGCAAACAAGCTGAAATCGCCCTGCAAGGTTCTGAAGCGGAACTTCGAGCTTTGTTCGCTGCCATGAACGACGTAATTTTCGAGATTGATATTGAGGGACGCTTGCTGAAAATTGCCCCGACAAATCCAGAATTATTGTACAAGCCACCGGCGGAATTTTCCGGGAAAAAAATCAGCGAATTATTCGAGCCAGAAATGGCAGATATTTTTCACGATAAAATTCGCACCGCCCTTGCTACAAATCAAACCTGTACTTTTGAATATAACCTGGAACTTGCCAGCGTACAAACGTGGTTTGCCGCTACCATTTCGCCAATGAAAGAAAACACGGCTCTGTGGGTAGCCCGCAACATTACGGAGCGCAAGCAAGCTGAAAATTGGTTAACGGGTCAAAAACAAATTTTAGAAATGATTGCTAAGGGTGCTTCTCTGGGCGATACTTTAAATACTTTAGTTAAAATTATCGAGCAGCAATCTAGAGATGTCATCGGTTCGATATTGCTTCTAGCTCCAGACGGAAAACATTTGCTGCACGGAGCCGCGCCCAGTTTGCCCGACAGTTACAATGCTGCTATTCATGGCATAGCCATCGGGCCGAATGTCGGTTCCTGCGGCTCTGCTACCTTTAGCCGCCAACAGGTAATCGTTACAGATATTGCCAGCGATCCTTTGTGGGAAAATTATCGAGATTTAGCCTTGAGTTTTGGACTGAGAGCTTGCTTGTCTACTCCTATTTTCTCATCTCAGGGTCAAGTTTTGGGGACTTTTGGAATGTATTATTCCCAACCGCGCTACCCCAAAAACTTTGATCTGCAATTGATAGAAGCGTCGATTAATTTAGCAGGAATTGCGATCGAACGCAACCAGGCAGAAGAAAGTCTCAAACAGCTCAATCAAGAACTCGAAAATAGAGTGAAACAGAGAACTGCTCAATTGATGCAAACTGAAGAACGCTGGCAGTTAGCACTCAAAGGCAACAATGACGGCATTTGGGACTGGAACTTGCAAACCGGTGAACTTTTTGTTTCCGATCGCTTTAAGGAAATCACTGGTTACGAAGATAGTGACATTAGCGATTACAATAATACATGGAATACGAGTTTACATCCCGATGATTTAGTGAGTTCTCAGCAACTTCTTCAAGAACACTTGGAGAGAAAAACGCCTCATTACATCACCGAATACCGCTTGTGGTGCTATAACCGCGCTTACAAATGGATATTGAGTCGGGGACAAGCTTTGTGGGACGCATCTGGAAAAGCAGTCCGCATGGTAGGTTCAATTACTGACATTACGGAACGCAAACAAGCAGAGGAAGCACTGCGGGAAAGCGAGGCAAAATTCCAAAAGCTGTCTGCTAATGTGCCGGGAATAATTTATCAATTTTTGTTGCGTGCAGATGGCTCTTCCAGTTTTCCTTACATAAGTGCTGGTTGCCGAGAACTTTTTGAGTTAGAACCAGAATATATTATTAAAAATGCGGCTGTGCTAACAGATTTGGTTCATCCCGACGATCGCGACAATTACGACGAATCTATTGCTATTTCTGCCCAAAATCTGCAACCTTGGCAGTGGGAAGGACGGCTGGTACTACCTTCAGGCAAAATTCGCTGGTTTCAGACAAATTCGCGTCCTGAAGCTAAGGAAAACGGCGATATTCTTTGGGACGGCATCACCGTTGATGTTACCGATCGCAAACAAGCTGAATTAGAATTGCAAGAAAGCCAGCAGTTTATTCAAAAAGTAGCCGAGGCTACTCCCGGTATTTTGTATCTATACGACTTGGAAGAACAGCGAAATATCTACACGAATACTTCACTGTTCGGGCTTTTGGGATATACCCTTGACGACATTACAGCGATGGATTCGTCACTCATGCCTCAGTTGATCTACCCCGAAGATTTGCCGAAAATTGTGGAACATCACGCGAGCTTTGCAGAAGTTGAAGATGGCGAAACTAGGGAAATTGAGTACCGGTTACAGGGAGCATACGGTCAATTGTTGTGGCTGCAAAGCCGGGATACTATTTTTAGTAGGAATGCGGAGGGTCATGCTAAGGTAATAATTGGAGTTTCCCAGGATATTACGACTCGCAAGCAAGCAGAGGAAGCACTGCGGCAAAGCGAGGAACGAGAAAGAGAAAAAGCCAGAGATTTAGAGTCAGCGCTGCGGTCATTGCGCTCTACTCAAACTCAACTCATTCAAACAGAAAAAATGTCTTCTTTGGGGCAATTAGTGGCTGGGATAGCTCACGAAATTAATAATCCCGTTAATTTTATTCACGCTAACATTGATTATCTCAACCAGTATACTACACAGTTGCTGGATCTTGTTACTCTTTACGAACAGGAGTATCCCGATCCTAATTCAAAAATTGTCGATCGCATTGAAGAGATTGATTTGGATTTCATGGCTGAGGATTTAAGAAAAGTTATGGGTTCGATGCAGGTAGGAAGCGAGCGCATCCGGCAAATTGTATTGTCCCTCAGAAATTTTTCGCGACTGGACGAATCGGCAATGAAGCCGGTGGATATTCACGAGGGAATTGAGAGCACTTTGTTAATTTTGCAGCACCGCTTGAAGAGTCGGGACAGCCGCCCGGAAATTGAAGTAATTAAGGAGTTCGGGAAACTGCCGCTGGTGGAGTGCTATGCCAGCCAACTGAATCAGGTGTTTATGAATATTATTGCTAATGCAATTGATGCTATTGAAGAGCGATATCACCAGTTATCGGTTCCACAATCAGAGACAAAGAGTGGTCGCATTACTATTTCCACTGGTGTAACCCCCCAGAACACTGTGAGGGTAGAAATTTCGGACAACGGTACGGGTATTCCCGATGGGATAGTCGATCGCATTTTTAACCCGTTTTTTACTACGAAAGCTGTGGGGAAAGGTACGGGGTTGGGAATGTCTATCGCGCACTCGATTGTGGTGGAAAAGCACAAGGGTAAGATTGAGTGCATTTCTTCCATAGGATGCGGAACAACTTTTCAGATTGAGATTCCGATCGACAAAGTGTATAAATAGTAGGGCGTCAGTCGATTTTAGATTTTAGATTTTAGATTTTAGATTTGAGATTGACTCCGCAGTGGTAGGGTGCGTCAGTCGATTTTAGATTTTAGATTTGAGATTGACTCCGCAGTGGTAGGATTCGTCAGCAGAGCCTGATTTTAAGGCGCGCAGCCAGGGGCCATAAGCTGACTCACCCTACAATTTAAAGACTAAAATAGACGGAAGCTGCTAACGAAGCGGTGCTGCATCAAACCTTTAATTGTATAAAAATTGACATGATGGGATTAATCCTGGAAGCCCTGCAAGCAATGGGACACAATGTCCGCTGGATGTCTTGGAATTTGTTTTTGGGTTTAGTGCCGCTGGGCCTGAGTTTTTGGCTGTTCCGCAAACCTTGATCGCGCTGGCTGCTGTGGGGTACGGGCTTTCTCCTAGGCGCTACTTTTTTGTCCAGTACGCGCCCTGTTTTTGCGTATCTGAGGCACATAGTGCAAGATGTGGGCAAAACTTACGTTTTGGGGGCGATCGCGATTACACTGGCACTGATGGCTGTAGACATCTGGGTACTGCGGCAGCGCGGAGTTCGCTCTCTCCGGTGGTGGGGCGGTTTTTTCTGGTTTATCGCATTTTTACCCAATGCGCCCTACGTTTTAACTGATATCATTCACCTGATCCGCCAGATTAAAGAGGGGAACTCGGTGTGGACTGTGACTCTGGCTTTGATTCCCCAATATCTCGCGTTTATGCTGGCCGGGTTTGGAGCTTACGTGCTGTCGGTGATGAATTTGGGTTACTATTTGAAGCAACAGGGTTTGAGTAGATTTATCCTGGTAACGGAGATAACTATACACGCACTTTCGGCGATCGGCATTTATTTAGGGCGATTTATCCGCTTCAACACTTGGGACATTCTGACTAACCCCGATGCGCTGGTTAACAGTGTAATGAACGATTTGATAGGCAAGCGTCCGGTTTTAGTAATGGCTGTCACTTTTGTAGTAATTGCTGTTTTGTATTGGCTAATGAAACAAGTAATTTTAGGGATTAGCCAACGATTTTACAGCAGTAAATTGCAGTCGGACTTGGCCGGCGATAGCGCAACTTCTTCCAGCTAGAGCGATTTGAGATTTGAGATTAAAGAATTGATTTAACAGATGAATATAAGAGCTTGAACAAAGCTCCCAAATTTTTGGTCTCCACCAGTTAACTCGGAAAACCAGTTTCCGTCTCTGGGTGAGACAAATTTTTTCGCAAAACTCCGACATAAATTACTGCTGCCGTTTGTCACAATAGTTGATATGTTAGAACAGTCAAAGTAGTTTTGTAAACAGCAAAGATGAATCGATTTGACCGTCAGTTGTGGCAGAGATTTATTGCGATCGCTCAACCTTACTTTTATCCTTTAGAGCCTGGGGGCGGCAGAATATTTTTAGGATTAGTGGCGCTGTTGTTGATATTTCTGTTCGCTGCGATGTTTGTACTCGTCAGCGCTGTATGTTTGGGTACTCAAGTCTTATTTCCCGAATTGGTCAATAGTATTGCAGCCGGCTTAGTTACGTTGTTGAAAGGAATTATTAATTCGCCCGCAATTGCGATCGTGGCTTTAATGTTAATTCTTCCTTTCAGCGCTTTTGTCTGGTTCAAAGACAGATTGACACCGCACTGGCAGCCCTGGGCTTTATTGACTTTGCTGCTGTTTTTGTCGCTGTCAGTCAGTGGTATGAATGTAATAATTAGTTACGTCGGTAACTTTTTTAACACAGCACTAGCGAAGAAAGACCAGCTCAATTACTGGAAGTATCTGTTTGTGTATGCAGGGGTTTTTATAGTCGGCACTCCCATTGTGGTAATTTACCGGTATACCGAAGATAAATTGGGTATCTACTGGCGGGAGTGGATGACTAATAAGTTCCTCGATAAGTATTTTCAGAATCGGGCTTATTACGAAATAAATTTACACAAGGAAATCGACAATCCAGACCAGCGAATTTCCGAAGATGTCCGCTCTTTTACCCGGACAAGTTTGTCATTTATGCTGATCATCCTGGGTTCAATAGTTAATATTATATCTTTTACTGGTATCCTGTGGTCTATCTCAAAACAACTTTCGATTTTTCTGATTATCTATGCTATTGTGGGCACGACAGCTACTCTAGTTTTTGGTCAAAGATTAGTACCTCTGAATTTCGAGCAACTTAAAAAAGAAGCAAATTTTCGCTACGGACTGGTTCACATTCGCGACAACGCCGAATCTATTGCTTTTTATGGAGGCGAGGAGCAAGAATCATTTCAAATAAAGCAGCGATTTGTGGAAGTATTCCGCAATTTTAATTTGCTAATTGGTTGGCAGCGGAACTTGGATTATTTCACAACTGGATACGGATATGCTGTTGTGATTATTCCGGCTTTGTTTCTGGCTCCTGCTTACTTTGCCGGCCAAATCCAGTTTGGAGATATCACTCAAGCTGGTTTTGCTTTTAGTCAGGTTTTGCGCGCTTTTTCTGTGATTGTAACTCAGATTGAGCCGCTGAGTTCTTTTGCCGCTAGTATCAATCGTTTGACTGTATTTACAGATACTCTGGAAGCGAAAAAAGCGGTATCTCGTCCTGGAGGAACTGCTATAGATGTAGTAGTAGATTCTCAGTTGACACTGGAGCACGTTACTTTAGATACTCCGCAGCATCAAAAGACTTTAATTAGGGATTTGTCGGTAGCAGTGCAGCCCGGTGAAGGACTGTTAATTGTCGGTCAAAGCGGTGCTGGAAAGAGTTCCTTGCTGCGGGCAATTGCGGGTTTGTGGGACGCGGGAACGGGCCGTTTGGCGCGGCCAGAATTGGGGGAAATGCTGTTTTTGCCGCAGCGTCCTTATATGATTTTGGGTAGTTTGCGATCGCAACTTTTGTATCCCCATACCAGTAGCGAGGTTGATGAGGAAAAATTGCGCCGCGTTTTGGCATCAGTAAACTTAGCAGATTTGCCGGACAGATTGGGCGGTTTTGATGCGAATTTAGATTGGGGCGAGATTTTGTCGCTGGGAGAACAGCAACGTTTAGCTTTTGCTAGATTGTTATTGACGGAACCGAGATACGCTATTTTGGATGAGGCGACAAGTGCTTTGGATTTGAAGAACGAGCAACATTTATACGAGCAGTTGCAAGCCACTAAAACTACGTTTGTGAGTGTCGGCCACCGAGTGAGTTTAGTGAAATATCACCAGCAGGTTTTGGAACTTATGGGCGATGGGAGTTGGCGGGTGCTTTCTGCCCAAGAATACCGCGCTACTGCGACAATTTTTGGCTGATACAGCGATGCTTTCAAAAATTGTAAATTTACCTGGTTTTTGGTTTGCAGTGGGTTGTGGTGCGGTGGGAGATTTATGGTTGGGTGCTATAAATTAAGCGCCGTGTCTCCACCCATCCTACAATAGGTTATACAGGTAGGGAGATAGCAACAATTTATGGCGATAAACTTCCCGTTCCTCATACCATCTTAGATTAAATAATTAAAGAATTGAATAATTCAATAATTGAATAATTGGGAATGACTGATTGTGTATTGGTTTGGAGTACGGGCCTAGAGGTGTATTTTTTAAACTGGTATCACAATCGATAATTGGGTTTGACACTCCGGGCGCCTGAAGGCGCGAGGATTCTTGAGAAATTTCTGACTCAATATCCCTGTTTGCAGGGTTCCCAAACTCATCACGTTTGCTCGCCCGGCGTGATGATCTCTTTTGGGCGTTTAGGTGCAAGCACCAGGTTTCGCGGAGTCCCCGCGTACCAATTTCAAAGCTCGATCTCTAATCGTTTTTGCTGCACCGATATCGGCGTGTTCGTGGTAGCCGCATTTAGCACAGATGAACTTTTCGCCATCTCTGTTTGACTTGTCGATATTGCCACAATTCCGGCATTCTTGGCTAGAGTGCTTGGGATTAATTTTGATTACGATTTTTCCTTGCTTTACAGCCAGATACTCAATCTTCAAAATTAATTCACCCCAACCTGCGTCAGAGATAGAACGGTTTAAACCTTTCTTCTTTGCTTGCCCATTTTTCAGAAATCTACCTGTTTTCTCATCAAGTTTTACTCGGCAGCGGCGCATCATTCCCGATATATTCAAATCCTCCAAAGCTATGCCATCAATCTTGCGATCCACAATTTTCTTGGCGACTTTCCAGTGGTGAGCTTGACGTTTATCGCTAATCTTTTGGTGTAAAAGCCCCACTTTCTGAGCTGCTTTTTTGCGGTTCTTGCTACCTTTAGCTTTTCGACTGACTCGTCGGGACCTGATTCTCAGGGTGCGTTTAGCTTTCTTCGTAGTTGAGAACTTGGGATTTTCGATTTGAGATCCATCTGACAGATGGACTAATTTAGTGATTCCCATGTCGCATCCAACTATTTTGACGACATCCTTGAGAGGTTTTGTAGTGTAATCGGGAACAGATTTGTCCTCAATGCGGAGCGATACGTACCAGCCATTTTGCCGTTTTCTCACGGTACAGGCTTTAATGGTAAAACCGATGGGAATCGGACGTGAGCTGTGAAAACGCATCCAGCCCAACTTAGGTAAATAAATTTTGTTACCTTGTATTTTCACCCCCATCACAAAAGTGAAGGATGTAAAGTTGCTGCGGTTCTTGAACTTGGGAAAACGCCGACCTTCAAAAAAGTTCTTGTAAGCAGTGTCTAACCGTTTGACATTTTGCTGTAGAACCGTTGAGTCTATTCCGGCAAACCAAGGTCTAGCCGCTTTTAACTCTGGCAGTGCGGTAATTTGAATGTCGCCTGGGTTGCGTCGAGGGTTTTTGATTTTGCCGTCTTTATCTATTTTTTCGATCTTCCACGGCGATCCAGTTGCACCGTTTCTACTAACGCAACTGGTTAACGGGCAAGCTTCACTTTTTGTCCTAATTTCGCAATAGTTTCCTTGTAGGAACTGTTGGCTGTATTGAGTAATTCTGTCATTCAGACACCAGTTGTAGTGACTCCGCAACATATCTACCCAATTGGACATTTTTAAGTCTTGCGTTTGATTTTGGCGCAACTTGTACACATAGTTGGTTAACAAGTCTGAATATCCTTTTTTTAGCTATTCTTAAGGTACAAGGGAATTACTTGTTTAACTACATTTGTTACATATCTTTATTAGAATAACTCAAGGGTTTATACTTTTGCCCACAAAAAGCAGTCCTAGAAGGACGGGGTTTTAAACCCATTTTTTTTGATAAATATCTAAAACTGCCCAAACAACAAAAAGCAAGCTGAACGTTGGTAGATTCGATTCAATTGCTCTCCCGCGAGAACTCACACAATATAATAGAAGATAGATTTTTAGTATAGACGAGATTCCTACCTTGACTACTCCGATTCCTCAAAACTTTGTGCAAACGATCGCCAAACAACGCGGTGTCACAGATGCCGAGTTAGAAACTGTGTTTATGGCTCTCGACGGTCAATCTACGGCGACGATCGCAACCAAGCTTGGCATTAGCGACATCGCCGTTCGCAAAAGACTAGGCGAAGTTTACAAAAAGTTTCAGATCGGGGGGAATGGCCCTGGAAAGCTTTCGGAATTGAGGCATCAGTTGCTGTTTTCATACCACATCGATCAGGGAACGAGCGATTTTAGTGGAGGTAAAGGCTCTCTATTGAAGATGGCCATCGGACACCGACAGGAAGATTGGGGCCAAGCACCGGATGTTTCGGTTTTTTACGGACGGACTGAAGAATTAACTACTTTAAAGCAGTGGATTGTATCAGATAATTGTCGCCTGGTAGCGCTGCTTGGTTTGGCTGGTAGCGGCAAAACAACTCTGTCGGTGCAGTTGGCAAAACAGGTACAGAATGAGTTTGATTTTGTGATTTGGCGATCGCTGCGATCGACACCCGCACCATCCGACTTCCTAGGAAGCTTAATTCAACTTTTTTCTAACCAACAAAAACCCGATGTGCCGTTAGGGGATCTCGCCCCTACGGGGGCTACGCCAACGAATAGGATCGACCTCAACAGCAAAATTTCGCGCTTGGTCGAGTATCTGCGAAAACACCGCTGTCTGGTAATTTTAGACGATTTTGAAGCGGTTCTCAAACCCGAAGAATTAGCGGGACACTATCGCGAAGGCTACGAAGGATATCGAGATTTAATTGTGCGGCTCGGTGAGGTCAATCACAATAGCTGTTTACTGCTAGTTAGTTCGGAAGAGCCTACGGAACTGGCTTTGCTGGCGGGAGAAAAAGTGCGGTCTTTAAAACCTGCTATTTCCGAGGAAATAGCGCGGGAAATTTTCCAAGAAAAAGGTTTGTCGCCTCAAGATCGAGAGTTGGAAATCTTGTTATCCCGGTACGGAGGCAATCTGTTAGCCTTAAAGATTGTAGCGACAACAATTAACGAGTTTTTCGAGGGGAATGTTTTAAAGCTTTTGGAAGCTACGGCGTTATTTATTGAAGAACATATCAGCAATTTGCTGGCGCAACAGTTCGATCGAATGTCGAGTTCAGAACAAGAGATTGCCGACTGGATTGCTATTGCTCAAATCCCGATTTCCCTGGCGACTTTGCGAGAGCAGATGTTGGTCAATTCATCGCTTTCGGATTTGCTAAAAAATCTCGATTCTCTAGGTCGTCGCTCGCTGATTGACAAAATTAGTGAGGGCGGGGAAACTGTTTTTATGCTTCAGCCTTTGATCGTGCAATATGTGACGGATAGATTAGTCGATCAGATTCGAGCGGAGGTTTTGGAGACGGTTAAGACCCAAGGAATAGAAAGAATGCGGCTGTTGAAAACTCACAAATTGAGCATCAACATTGCTAAACGGAAAGGGGATAAAGGCGAACCAAGTCGCTCTATTTTAGCATTAGTAAAAAATCGGTTGCAAGTGTTGTTTGTGAAGACGACAGGCTTTGAAGAACCGCTAAATATCTTGAAAAAAGTAGCCTCTGATCTCGATGATAAATCGATTCTTGAGGTGGGATATGCTAGGGAGAATCTGGCGCAGATTATTTCAGAAATTCAGCGATAAGAAAAAAGCGATCGCCCTTTGACAAAAGCGATCGCCCAATTTTCAACAAAAACAGAGTTCGAGAAAATTATTTGACAATGCCAAAAACCGATGCAGATTCAGCCCCTGTAATTTTGTCCAAAGCAGGCGATTTTTGAGCTTGGGCAATTTTGGGAACCAAAAGTTGATTCGCATAAATCCGAGGATTTTGTTGAGCAATTTGGATGTAAGATTGGCGGACTTCTGCGTTGACTGCGACAGTCTTGGCATCGTAGACTTGCATCGCCATGTTGGGATAAAAACCAATGCCGACAATCGGTATCAAAAAGCAAAATGCGATCGCCACTTCCCGAGGTTTAGCATCAATAAACGGTGCATCACCCGGCAAAACGCAACTATTACCGAAACAAACCGCTTCATCCAGATTGTTTCTCTGATTCTGCAGATTTAGATCCTCAAGGTCGCAAGCCGCTAGTGTCCCACAGTTGTAAAATAACTGTCGCAGCATCGAGAGCAAATAAATCGGCGTCAAAATCAGTCCCACTGCAGCCAGGAACACTGTCACCGCGCGGAAAGAACCGCTGTACATATCGCTAGTTGCGACGCCCACAAACACGGACAATTCGCTAGCAAAACCGCTCATTCCGGGGAGTGCCAAAGATGCCATCGCACCTACGGTAAACAAAGCAAACACTTTCGGCATGACTTTTCCAATCTCGCCCATCTCGTCCATGATCATTGTATGGGTGCGATCGTAAGTAACGCCAGCCAGGAAAAACAATACTGAGGCGATTAAACCGTGGGAAATCATTTGCAACAGCGCCCCGTTGATTCCCAAATCCGTGAAGGAAGCAATACCCAACAACACGAATCCCATGTGAGAAATCGACGAATTCGCTAGGCGGCGCTTCATGTTCGATTGGCCGAAGGAATTCAGCGCGCCGTAGATAATATTGACTACGCCGAGCACCGCCATAATCGGTGCAAAGTAAACGTGTGCTTGGGGAAGAAGTTCCAAATTCAGCCGAATCAGTCCGTATCCGCCCATTTTCAGCAATACGCCGGCCAGAATCATCGAGACGGGAGAAGATGCTTCACCGTGGGCATCAGGTAGCCAAGTGTGGAAAGGGAAAATCGCCAGTTTCACACCGAAGGCAATCAGCAATCCCGCATAAAGCAGTAATTCTAAACCCAGTGGGTAGTCCTTCAAGCCAAGTTCTACCATGTCGAAGGTGGGGGTGCCTCCGCCGTAGAATGCCATTGCTAAGGCAGCTATCAAAATAAAAATGGAAGCGCCTGCGGTGTAAATCAAGAATTTGGTAGCTGCGTAGCGACGGTTTTGTCCGCCCCAAATCGAGATTAGCAGGTACACCGGAATTAGTTCTAGTTCCCAGACAATGAACAGCAGCATGATGTCTTGGGCGACGAACACTCCTATTTGTGCGGAGTACATCACCAGCATCAGGAAGTAGAAGAGTCGCGGCTTGCGATCGACTTCCCAGGCTGCAAAGATTGATAGCGTCGTCACCAATCCCGCCAACAGTACCAACGGCACTGACAGTCCGTCAACGGAAACAGACCAGTTGAGACCTAAAGAAGGTATCCAGGAATATTGCTCTACGATTTGGAAAGTAGAGATGCTTGGATCGTAATGAGTCCAAAACACCCAGCACATTAATACAAAATCTGCAATACCTACGCCTAGGGCATACCAGCGAATGGTTTTGCCGTCTGTATCGGGCAGAAAAGGGATGGCGAGGGAAGCTAGGAGGGGTAGGATGACAATTGCGGTCAGCCAAGGAAATTGATCCGCTATCATATTGAGAATAAATACTTAGTTGGAAGTTACCAAAATTATAATACTAAATTTAATTAAAACTTAAGATTTATTCATAAATATTTTTTATATCCCGATAAACGCGGATAAAAATATCACGAATTGCTACACACGTCAAGGGTTATTCGATTTTTGATTTTCGATTCAGGACTTACGAACAACAAAATATAGCGTTTTGTAGGCGCAATCTGCCTGTGGTTGCGCCTATTCTGGTAGAGGGTTGGTTAAAAGTGGAGTTTTTCATAGGGCGGAGTTGCTCTGACCGATAGTTCTGGTAGTTTCTCGATGGGATGGGGCGGGTTTATCTGATTTGTCGGTGGGTGTCATATATTTCGGTGAACCCGCCCCTTGCAAGCTCCAAGTAACGCCTGAGCATTCCATCAAAATTGATGCAACCCTTCAGGCATTCGCTAATGCTTGTGAATACGTGAATCAAACTGTGCCGCCAACTCTGACAAATGAATTGGCGATGCAATCTGCAGGTATAAGCTGTTGTGCATTTAAATTGTATGTTGAGGGCGGGCAAGATGCCCACCCCACAAAAGTGAAAATTTATCTTACCCTGCAATTTAAATGCGGATTAGCTTATCACAATGTCAGAGAGATGTTTGGACTTTCGGCGCAGTTGGCAATCCATGCTATTAGACGGGTTTCTGGTAACAGAAAAACAGCTAAAAAAGATGGGAAGCCTGTTAACAAATTTGCTCCTACTAGCGTCACTTACGATACCCGTATCTTTTCTTTTAGGGAAAAAGATTGGACAGTAAGTTTGACTACTACTGGTGGTAGGGAACGGTTTGTACTGGCTATCGGAAACTACCAACTTGGATTGCTGAAAGGTCAAAACCCCAAGACTGCTACTTTGTGCAAACGCTCTTATGGTAGTTACTATCTTAATATTCAGCTTGAATCTCAGCCAGCAGAGCCTCCACCTTGCAATCAAGTTTTGGGTTGTGACTTGGGTAGGACTGATATTGCGGTCACTTCTGATGGAGATACATTTAGCGGCAAACAAATTACAGAAGTTAGAAACCATTATGCCAAGTTGAGAGCAAATATCCAGCGAAAAGCCACGAAAGGCACGCGCAGCACTCGGCGTAGATGTCGAGAATTGTTGAAACGGTTGTCGGGCAAGGAAAAGCGCTTTCAGACCTTGGTAAATCACACTATCAGTCACCGTATCGTAACCAAGGCTAAGAACAAAAATCAAGTTATCGCTTTGGAAGATTTGACGGGAATTAGGGAACGCACAAATCAGCAGCCACGCTCGCAGAAAGAGCGGAGACTTAGTAATAGCTGGGCGTTCTTTCAGTTGCGTCAATTCCTCATCTACAAAGCTATAAAGCATAGCGTAAAGATTCTGTTTGTTGAGCCTAGATACACCAGCAAAATGTGCCACAAGTGCAATCACATTCATCCTGTAAAGGGTGAGTCTTATAGGAATGGCAAAAAGTTCGCTTGTGGTCATTGTGGATGGAAAGGTGATGCCGACTTAAACGGCAGTAAGAATATTGCTGCTATTGAGGCTTTCGTAAATAAGCCCGAAGGTTCGAGATTGTTTTGCAAGGTGCAAGATCATTTCAGGGCTATTGAAAGCCCACACTGTAGCTGTACTCAGGTCCGTGCTGGGTAATTTACAGCACCATCTGATTGAGATTACTGCGAGGATTAAAAGTGCGATTTGCTTTGATTTTTTCATAGCATTCGCGTTCTACACTGCTAATTTCTTTCGGTGGCACGATCGCAATTTTGACCAACAAATCAGTCCGCTCGTTTTTCTTCGGTTTCGGCCATCCCTTGCCCCGCAACCGCAAAGACTGACCCGAACGAATCCCGGCTGGAAATTTCACAGTGATCATACCTTCAGGCGCCGGCACTTCAATTGAAGATCCCAACACCGCTTCGTCGGGAGTTATCGGCACTTCGCAGACCAAATTCTCTCCCTCAAACTGGAAGAAAGCGTGAGGCAAAACTTCTAATTTTAGGTACAAATCTCCCTGTTGCTTCGTGTACGGGTCAACTTGACCTTTGCCTTTTATCCGAATTTTGCTGCCGGTTTTCACTCCTGCTGGAATCGAAACTTCCCCCGTGGCGACTCGCTTAGAAGTTCCCCGAAATGCTTCCCCCAAAGTCAGGGAAATGGCGACCTCGGTGTCGAGAGAGCTTCCTGCGGTGCGATTTTCGTACCCCGCGAAATCTTCAAATCCGCCAAAACCTGTGGGCCCGCCGCTGGTGCTGCGGTAGTTGCTGTAATTCCACTTGGCGTTGCGGGCACTACCAGGACTACTACCTGCGCGACCTAACAAGGCATTGATAAATTCGTCAAAACTGCCGTACTCGCTGAAGTCAACCCCGCCAAAGTCTACATTCGTACTGCCCCCGCCCGGCCATCCGCCTGGAGTTGTGGCAGCTTGCTTCCAGTATTGACCGTATTGGTCGTATTTTTTGCGTTTTTCAGGGTCTGAGAGCACTTCGTAAGCTTCGTTTACTTCTTTAAAACGAGCTTCTGCTTCTTTGTTGCCGGGGTTCATGTCCGGGTGATATTTGCGGGCTAGTTTGCGGAAAGTTTTTTTAATTTCGTCAGAACTGGCAGTTTTGTTGAGTCCCAAAATAGCGTAATAGTCTTTAAAATCTGTTGCAGCCATTAAGCAATCCCCTCTTTATTAGTTGTTATTTGTTAGTTGTTAGTTGTTAGAAAGAATAAATCCCAAATTAGCCGCAGGATGGCGCATTAGTATAATGCCAGTAGCAGAAGTGCCTGCGGCATCTCATTCAAATTATAGGTTATCAAAGGTTTGGACTCGATCGAGTTCGGTTGTTGCTTGGCGTTCGATCGCAATTTCCGCACTCCCCTGCTGTTTAAGATTTTATAGCATTCGCCTCTCTCGTGCACAAGGGAGCCAGAGCAGCAGCCTCTAGAAATGCTTTTGGCATTCGACAGTAAAAACAATGCTTTCATCAATTAAGAACGTCCTTACCCTATGTGCCGTTGCTATACCTGTGAGCTTGGAGACGGTGAAACTCCTGTGGCGAAAACTTTTGGGGAGTTATGAGGCTTAGGGCTTTCGGGAGGCGGCAGCCCGATTGAGGTGAGGGGGGAAAGCTGCTGCTGTTGCGGGTGCGAGCCCAGGAGGGTTGACTTGCGCGGACGATCGATCTTTTTTTGGTCTTTTTTTCCGGGGCGCTGTGCGATGGCTACGCCCCGCCTTACGCCTACAAACTTTTAGATCGAAGCTCGATCGCCCACTCCAAATCTTAGGATCGCGAATTAAATAACTTACAATTTTAATTGTTATTGTGGGATGGGCGTCCCGCCCGTCCAAAAAGGACG
>NZ_JAUBUB010000041.1:0-51475 GCF_036705265.1 Microcoleus sp. B4-C2 | reverse complement strand
CAATCTTCACAAATGGTTTGTAGAAATTTTCGCTAAACCCACATAGCTATTGGATCATTCTTTTTGTGGAGGTCTCTTACAAAAGCTGCCAAACGCCTCGATTCTCTGCAAATGGCTATCCTAGAAGGGGCTTGGCAAGGATTAAAATATGAAGAAATTGCTAAAAAATGCCATCGCAGTAAGTCCCATGTTAAAAATATAGCTGCCGAATTATGGCAGACTTTATCAGATATGTTAGGAGAAGATATCAACAAGGTGAATGTTCGCTCTATTTTAGAAAGAAAAGCAGTATCCAGTATTTACAATTCTCCTAATTCTTCACAGATTGTTAATAGTAAAATTAATAGAAGTCATATCCATATCTGTGGAGAAAAACGGCAAGATGCAGAAGAGGCTAAACCGCGATCGCCCAATCCCCCCGACTCTCCCCAAAACAACAGTCAATCCCCAATAATCGATTTAACAGACGCACCCGAATTCCCTTACTTTTACGATCGCACTTCAGAACTCTCTACCCTCAAACAATGGATTTTACAAGCCCACACCCGCTTGATTACCGTCTACGGCTTAAGTGGAATTGGCAAAAGTGCGATCGCCCTCAAACTCATCGAACAAACTAAAACCGAATTTGATTATATTATTTGGTTAAGCCTCACCAACACTCCCACACTTTCAACCCTCCAAACCGAACTCAAGCAATTTTTTGGGCGATCGCAACAACCGCCATTACCCACCATCATCGATTATTTCCGATCTTCTCGCTGTCTAGTCATTCTTGATGACGTACAGAATATTTTTAGTAGCAGTCAATTAGCAGGTCAATATTTAGCAGGCTATGAAGATTATGGCAAAGTTTTTAAACAAATTGCCACATCCTCTCATCAGAGTTGTTTAATCCTCCTCAGTTGGGAAAAACCCCAAGAAATCGCGAATTTAGAAGCCGAAAACCTCTCCACCCGAAGCTTACACCTCCAAGGGTTAGGAGAACAAGCCGCAGAAATTTTTCAACAAAAAGGATTAGTCGATGACGAAAAATGGTCAGACTTGATCGCCCTTTATCAAGGTCATCCTTCCTGGTTAAATATCATGGCTGCAACTATTGGGGAGTTATTTGATGGTAGCGTTTCCCTGTTTTTATCGGATGTAAATGATTTATTCTTAGGTGACTTACAACCCATCTTAGAATCTCACCTAAAGCGTTTATCCGACTCAGAAAAAAAGGCGTTATACTGGTTAGCCACTCAAAATGAAACTGTAGATATTTCCCGAAAAGCTACTGATAGTGAATTATCCCAATCAGAATTGTGGCAAGCCATACAATCTTTAGCGCGACGCGGCTTAGTGGAAAAAATGTTAGTAGGAGGGCGATCGCTCTTTTTCCTCAATCCCGTATTCAAAGCATACATTCAGTGCAGGTGAAATATTATATAATCTATGAGAGATTACATTTCTTACATTTAACGAATAGAAAGCGAATCTTATGAAAACATTTACCGCTATAATCGAAAAAGATTCTGATACCAAGCTTTACGTTGGTTATATTCCTGGATTTCCTGGGGCGCATTCCCAGGGAGAAACCTTGGATGAGTTACACGAGAATCTGCGTGAGGTAATTGAGATGCTCCTAGAAGATGATACTCTCGTCATTCAGACTGAGTTTATAGGTACACAACAGATTGTGATCCGATAAACATGAGCAATATCCCAGTTCTGAAACCACAGGAAATAGTCCGCATACTAGAGAACCTTGACTTTGTAGAGGTGCGTCAAAAAGGCTCACATAAGCAGTTCCGTCACCAAGATGGGCGAGGAACTACTGTTCCTTTTCATAAAGGGCGTGATATATCACCTCGATTGCTTCAGCGGATTGCAATTGATATTGGCTTGACAGTTGAGGAAATGTTGGAGTCACGGTGAGTTGAGGTGAACTACGTGACTACTTTTTGCCCAAATTGCTGCAAAACTACCGAAATTCGGAACCGAAACAGCATGGAAACAAACTTCCGCAAAGGCAAAATGTGAGGAGAAAGCATGATTTTTTTAATCGCACTTCTGGACTTCTACAACGATCGCATAAAAGCATTCACCGCATCATATTGATCTGCCATGCGCGAATAGAACTAGATCGAGCGCAAATCCGCCAACAGTTCACTCTTACTCACCAACTCATACCCCGTTGGACGCAAACAATAAACCGAAATTACACCATCCTCCCAAAACCAAACCTCCTGCACACCCACCCGACGATAGATTTCCAGCGTATCAATTCCACCACTCGTCACTGTCACAAGGAAGATGCCCCCACCAACTCCAACCGATATCGGTACAAAGCCACAGGATGCCCCCCAGCAGCAAAATAATCCGGGTCTTGGGGCGACAAATAAATCGCTGTCACCTGATCCGCCTCAATTCTTTTACTCGCAGAATCGCCATTTTTCCCGCCTCCAACAACTCGATAAGCCGTTGTTGTTTCCACCTCGTTTAAATAAATATCAGACTCTCCCCGAAAAATCTGCTCAGAAATCTCTGTAGACACAAACTCGCGAGGATTCGGCGTCTCAGTTCCCCGACTGGTAACAATCGAAATTAGTTGGCGTTCACCTTTCAAAACAGTAATTTGGCGGTTGGGATTGGTCGGATCGACTTTCACCGAAAGTACGCCACCATCGCCTAAATAAGCCTTGGCAATATTCAAACCGTTAAAAGTGCGATCGGCTACAATCTTTTGAGCCTTTTTAAATGTATAATTAGAAATTAACCCAAGATTTTTTTCAGCTTGAAATCGCACTTTAAATAATATCGGCTGCTGCAAATACTGGCGGTTGCTTTCAAACCCTGGCGTGACAATATTTGGCGCTAAAGGAGTGGCTAAATCTACCAAAGTGCTAGCAACATTCCAATTACCCGCCATCCAGTCGGGATATACCAAATCTCCCTTAGCTACAGCGATAGGAGGCTTGCTTTCCCAATTGGGAAAACTTGATATGCGATCGCCCAAAACCCCCGCCCTCGCACCGCCACCCCACAGCAACACCAGCAAAACCAGACAAAAACTCCAAAATACCTTCATACCCAATTACATTCAAACAACTAATTTTCTGTCTCTCTTTCTCTTCTTTATCTCTTCTCTGCGTTCTCTGCGCCCTCTGCGGTTCATAAATTCAAAAATTAGACAACAAACGACTTAAACATCATATTTTATACCATTTTCATAAACAGGCAAGATGCCTGTTTCACAAAATTAGATGTTCTGCTTGTGGGGAGTAGGGGTTGGGCATCCTACCCGCCCCCAATATGCAATTCAAAGGTGGAAAAGCCGATTTTTTAAAGCGCCTCAACAGGTGCAGGTTCCCAAACCTCCCCGTATTTTTCCTTCAATTCGTGCCAATTTTCCACCTGTCCGGGTTCGTATTCCCCCGGCTTTCCCCACTGCAAAAACGCGCTCAAAGCAGCCTCATTTTGTTCGTCGAGAAAACGGATTGCATAAGTAGTGAAATTGCCTCTTTTAGCTTCGCCCGTTTCAAACTTCACCTGTTTTATTTTGTCCATATTTAGGTGAAACTCAAATATTTCGGCGTGCATATTGGCATACTTACCCTTCGGCAACTCCGCATAAAACAGCTTGTGAATTGAACCGCGCACTTCCAGCACAGCCGCGCTGCTAGTCACGATTAAACGCAGCGTTCCCAATTGTTCGCAAGCTTCTAAGAATTCTTTCAGGTTAGGCATAATTTAATTGGGGAATTGGGTATTGGGAATTGGGCATTGGGCCGAAGAGCCTTGGGCATTGATTATTGGTAATTAAAAACAACAATAACTAACAACCAACAACTAATGACTAATGACTAATGACTATGTTTCGTGCAGTTCGTAAGCAGCGACAATCCGCTGCACTAGAGGATGTCGCACCACATCCGCCTGAGAGAATTCGCAGAAAGCAATGCCCTCAACGTTGCGTAGAATGTTTTGGGCGACTGACAATCCCGACTGTTGGTTTGGCGGCAAATCTGTTTGAGTGATATCCCCCGTTACTACCATTCTCGATCGAAAGCCCAGACGAGTCAACACCATTTTCATCTGAGCCGGCGTCGTATTTTGAGCTTCGTCCAAAATTACGAAAGCATTGCTGAGAGTGCGCCCCCGCATATAAGCTAAAGGAGCTACTTCGATCAAGCCTCTTTCCATTAAATCGGCCATTTTTTCAGGGTCGATCATTTCTTGCAGGGCGTCGTAAAGCGGGCGCAAATATGGATCGACTTTTTGCTGCAAATCTCCCGGCAAAAACCCTAATTTTTCGCCAGCTTCCACGGCTGGTCTTGTTAAAATCAGCCGTTCGTACTGCTTGCTCAAAAGCGCTTGCACGGCGAAAATAGCTGCTAGAAATGTTTTGCCAGTACCAGCGGGGCCAATGCAAAATGTCAGGTCATGCGTGCGTACTGCTTGGACGTATTGCCGCTGCTTGAAGGTTTTGGCTCTAATTTCTTCGCCGCGGCGGGTTCTGGCGAGAACATCTCGCTGCAAGTCTTGTAAATCGCCTTGGCGGTTGGTATCCAAAGCTTGGCGCGCCGTCTGGATTTCAACTCCGGTAATATTTTTGCCGGATTTCCAATAGTCGGAGAGCGATCGCACTAATTTATGACACAATTCTACTTGACTTTTTGTGCCGGAAATCAGCAGTTCCTGCCCTCGCATTACCAGGGTAGCACCGGTTTGCTTAGAGATCATTTTCAGATTTTCTTCTTGATTACCGGCCAGGGACATTGCACTTTGAGTGCTCGGTAACTCTATTGTTAGTTTTTCATTCATGCCAACATAATCTCCTCCAAATAAGCAATTAAAAGTTAACAACTCAACGTTCAACCAGTCACTATTTGCGAACAAAAAGACGCCCGTTACTAGGTTTTACCTAGTATCTAAGGCGTCTTTTAGATTTAGCTCCCAAATGAGTTTGGTGCTTGAGGCACAAATCAAATCTCCCTTCTATTAAGTCAGGCAATTTTAGATTTTAGATTTGAAATTTTAGATTTTAGATGAACCTGATGCCGCTGACATTTGAAATTTAAAATTTTACATTTGTTTCCGATCGCAAAACCGGCAATTTCAAACCAAACGGGGCTTGTAATACAAACTCTACAACAGGCAATCTAAAATCTAAAATTCTTTCTGGGTTCTGCAGTTAGTTAATAACCGGGAGTATTTCTGCTCGTTCTAAACGTAGGTGTGTTAGTACGGCGAGGTTGTTCTCTCGGAGTTCTGCTAGCCAAGGGACTCGGCGACGGAGGTGGCGTCCGGGGTCGGAAGTCGCCTCGCGGCTCCCGCGAGCCACGATCTGGGCGGTCGCGATCCGGGCGATCGCGATCCGGGCGATCCCGATCGCCCCTAGGCGGGCCAGATCCACGATCGCCCGCTTCGCCATCGTATATATCTAAGTAGAGGGACTGACCAGCCGTCTGCGCCACCGCTTCGAGCGTAGTTCTAATCGCCTGAATATTGCGTCCGCCCCTACCGTAAACCCGGCCTTTGTCGGGATCTTCAAAAGCCAGCCTAACCCAGACCCGCGATTGGCGCGGGTGCAGTTCGCAATCAACCCGCAAAGAGCCGGGGGTCTCTAAAAAAGGCCCAATTAAAAACTTAACCAGTCCAGCATAGTTGGGACTAGCTGACTGTTGCTGTGCTGGATTCAACGTTAGCTCCGGCTCCGACTTGTTCAAATACATGGGCTTTTCTCAAGATGTCACGCACGGTGTCAGTTGGCTGAGCGCCTTCTTGCAGGCGCTTGACAATCGCTGGAACATCCAGCCGGGTTTCGTTATTTCTGGGGTTGTAATAGCCGAGCTCTTCTAGGGGACGGCCGTCGCGGCGAGTAGAACTGTTCATCGCTACAATTCGGTAGCTGGTCTCGCGTTTTTTCCCGTATCTCTTCAATCGCAGTTTGATCATCTTCTTGCACAATAGTCTTGTTCCAATTCTAAGCTATTTTGTCAGTGCTCCTTCCCCGAACCCCAACTCAACCCCTATTTCTTAACCTCCGACCAAAATATCGCTACGATTTGCTGCCCCCAAGGCAGGTCTGGCGCCGTCAATGTGCGGTGTAATTGCTACTGGCAAAATCGATGCAGTTCCCCACTGCTGCACCAATTTTTGCAAAAATATATCTTGCTGCTCTCTCAAAGAGTCCCAATCGGTGCCGCGATTAATAATTGCAAACCAAACTAAACCCCGATCGCGCGTGGGTATGGCTCCCGCCAAAGCAATCACCGTGTCCAAAGTACCAGTTTTCACCACAGCCGATCGCGGAATGTGTCGGTATTCCAAAGTTCCTTTATCGCGCCCGGACACCGGAAACAAGTCAGCAACTGTCAGCCCAGTCGTCTGAAGGTTGCGCGCGATCGCCTGCATCATCCCACAAGCCGCCCTCGGAGACATCTGATTTTCCACTCCCAATCCCGAACCATTAACTAATTGAAGTTCCTCCTCCGGCACCCCCGCGGCCCAAGTCGCTTGCTGCTGCACTATTTTTGCCCCGCCCAAATCGTCGGTCAGCATCTGAGCCATTTCATTGTCGCTGTGGACGTTCATCTGCTTGAGAATTTCGGCTAAAGGGAGCGATCGGCGCTTCAGCAGCAAACGCCCCGAAGTCAGAAATTTCTCAGCAATGACGTTGCCGGCCACCGTTACTTGCGGCTTTCTAGTTCCTGGAGCCATCTTAGAATACATTGCCACCACGTCCGCAGGCCAATTGCTACCCTCAAGAGCTTGCCGCAGTATCTCCCCCGCCACCAAAGGATCGGACTGATAATTCATGCGGAAATTGCCTGTCACCACCAAATTCCCCGCCACACGATTGATACCCATTTGATTGAGAGCATTGCCCACGGCGATCGCCTCCTCCCACACAAACAGCGGATCGCCCCCGCCGCTGACCACCAAATCTCCCTGCAACACCCCATTCCTAATCGGCCCAGTTCCCCGGAACCGCGTTTCAAACTGATAATCCGGGCCCCAAGTCTCCAGCGACGCCAGAGAAGTCGCAATCTTAGTCAGCGAAGCCCCAGGCATCAGCGTCTTGCCCTGCTGACTTACCAGCGGCATCATTCCCGCTTGCACCCAAATTCCCTGATTGCCCTCAATCAAGTTCTTGTCTTTCAACTCTTTTAAATATTCCCGCACCGTCGCTTCTGCTGGCAAGTCGGGATTTGCCGCATTTATTCGCCCAAAAGCCAAATCTTCGGCCACCACTAACCCGGGTATCCCTCCCCGCCAAGCCAGCACTGACGCAGCATTAGGCGCGGCACTGCCTACTCCAGCCATGTCCAGCCACAGAGACATCATCCCTGAGCTAAATAAATCCAGCATTTTTTACTCCTAAAGTCAATCGATATTAGATTTTAGATTTGAGATTAAAGAATTGAAGAAAGCGCTCCCACTGATAAATCCGGGGGCAAGTGATGAGGATGGGGAGCTTTTTTTTCGCTCCACGGATGAATCCGGGGTTTCCGGACTAAAGTGCTTGCGGTCATGTAAACTATTTCATTGATTTTTTCAAGATGCCGTCAAAAATAGTAAAGTAGTGACAAAACAAGTTCTATCAGAGTCGGACTTAAGTGCCAAATAGTTTGCTAAACTTATCTACAGTTGATTGCCGAGAAGAAGTTCCATGTTTGCCGTCAAGCGAGCGCTCAAATTGAATAACAGCGAAGCGACCTTGATGGCAAAACACGCAGGATTTAGGCGAGTTGTTTTCAATTTAGGATTGAGCCTGCGAGTCCAAATGTACGGTGAGGGCAATTTTTCTGACTCAAAGGTTATCGGCGAAGTCAAGAAAGTTCTTACCAACCACGTCAAGAAACAACCTGAATGCGCTTGGATGAACCAGTTGTCTTCTCGTGTTTACCAAAACGCTTTGATTGACTTGAAAGAAGCGTTCAGTCGGTATCGTTTGGGGAAAGCCGGCCATCCGAAATTTGCCAGCCGCCGAGACGGGCAATCATTCACGGTTGATTCTTCTAATGGCAAAGTTTTGCTAAGTGCTGGTAACACCATCAAGATTCCTACTTTGGGGACTTTTCGGCTTCACGAGCCACTCCCGTGTGGATTTGCATCTCAAACTTTTACCATTTCAAAAGAAGGAAATCGCTGGTTCGTCTCTTTCTGTGTTGATGCCCAACGCCTGCCAATTCAACAGCCTGATAGTTCTGTAGGAATTGATGTAGGTGTCAAATATGCGGCCACCCTGTCAAACAGTCAAGTGTTTGATGCGCCAAAACCGCTCAAGCAAGCGAAAACCAAGCTTGCTACTTTACAGCGCAAGGCGTCAAGACAAATAAAAGGTTCTCGCAACCAACGCAAAACTTACAACAAGATCGGCAGACTCCACGCACGGATAGCCTGCATTCGTAAAGACTTCCTTCACAAGTTGACGACTTATTTAGCGAAAACTTTCAAGTTAATTAAGATAGAAGACTTGAATGTTAAAGGATTGCTGGCAAATCACAAGTTGGCAGGGGCAATATCCGACTTAGGGTTTTACGAATTCAGGCGACAGCTAGAGTATAAGTGCAAAATGTATGGAGCAAGCTTAGTGCTGGTAGATCGATGGTTCCCCAGTTCTAAGATTTGTGCCAATTGCGGGCATAAAAAAGATATGCCTTTGCAAGTGAGGACTTATGATTGTCCTGCTTGCGGCGTGTCAATAGATCGCGATTTGAATGCTAGCTTGAATATTTTGAATTGGGAACCCAAGGCTATTGGGGGATAGCCTGCTTATCTTGGGATGGCCGACCACCCAACAGCGCAGGAAGTGAGTTCTGAATTGCGACTAAAGATGGCTTTAGTCAAGTTTGGGTAAGTTTTACGAAGCAGCGCATTGAAGTACCCTAGTATGGAGCAATCCCAGCAACGGACAGATCCAACTTGATTTGGAATAGTTAAAGGGCAAATAATGGCAGGGTATGGAGCGTTCAAACTTAAACATACGAAGGACTCAGAAAGTATACGCAATCTCAGCTTTAAGCTGTTTGAGTGAGTAGAGGGATACTTGAATGTCCCGTTGTCGCCTTGATTGGTGGGCAAGAATCCCCCGGCTTTAGACGTGGGGAGGTTCAATTCCTGGTAGAATTTTTAGTGTTTCTCAAACATTGGTCAATGGGATCGACACGCGCAAGAATTGCAATAGACGCTATGGGTGGGGATCATGCCCCCGCCGAAGTTGTAGCTGGAGCGCTTAAGGCACAAGAAGAATTAGGCGTAGAGATTTTGCTTGTGGGCGACCCACAGCAAATAGAAGACTCGCTCCGGCAACAAGACGCGATCGGCCGCGTCTGTACAGGTCAGCTAGAAATCGTTCCTTCTGAAGGAGCGGTGGAAATGCACGAAGAACCTTTGAGTGCCCTCAAACGCAAGCCCAACGCTTCGATTAACGTAGCGATGAACTTGGTAAAGCAGCAGCAAGCTGATGCTGTGGTGTCCGCCGGTCACTCCGGCGCGGCAATGGCTGCTGCCCTGCTCAGATTGGGCCGGCTCCCCGGAATCGATCGCCCTGCGATCGGTGCGGTTTTGCCGACAATGATACCGGGCAGCTCTGTACTCATTCTCGATGTTGGCGCTAATGTGGACTGCCGCCCCAAATTTTTGGAGCAGTTCGCTCTTATGGGAACTATTTACAGCCAGTGTGTGCTGGGTGTCGCCGAACCTAAAATCGGCCTGCTCAACATTGGCGAAGAACCTTCTAAAGGCAACGACGCAGCCGTGCGAACTCACCAGTTATTGGTGGACAACCCGAACATTCCTTTTGTGGGCAATGCCGAAGGCCGCGACGTGCTGTCTGGGAAGTTCGACGTGATTGTCTGCGACGGGTTTGTCGGCAACGTGTTGTTGAAGTTTGCCGAAGCGGTGGGCGAAGTCGTAGTCCAAGTGCTTAAGGAAGAGTTGGTCAAAGGACTCCAACATCAAATTAACGACCCTATGCTGCAAAAAAGCTTGCAAGGATTCAAGCAGCGGGTAGACCACGTTGAACACGGCGGCGGTTTGCTGTTGGGCGTTGCTGGAGTTTGCATTATCAGCCACGGTTCGTCTCAAGCTGCTTCAATTTTCAATGCCATTCGTTTGGCGAAGGAGGCTGTTGACAACCAAGTGCTGGAGCGAATTCGATCGTCCAATAACCAAAGCGCTCTGGAACAAGAAGCTGTGAACTAGAGGCAGTAAGTAGGAATTAAAAATTAAAAATGTAAAATTAAAAATGTCAGCTTAAACCAACTGTTTTGCTTAAAAAAAAGTAATTTCAGCAGTTTAAAAAATAATTTTAATTGGTAGTTTTTAATTTTTAATTTCTCTATCGAACAGCGAGTAAATGGAGAGGAATGTTGCAGCAATCAGGGTTCGGAATTGCCGTCACGGGTAGCGGTTCTTGTACACCGCAGGTTTCGCTGGATAATAACGGTTTGAGTCAGATAGTAGAAACGAATGACGAGTGGATTGGCGCGCGGACGGGTATTCGCTCCCGCAGGCTGGCGGACGATCGCACTTCTTTGTGCGATTTAGCCACAGAGGCATCTCAAAAGGCGATCGCCATGGCAGAAATTTCGCCGACAGATATCGATTTAATTATTTTGGCGACTTCGAGTCCTGACGATTTGTTTGGCACTGCCAGTAAAATTCAATATCAGTTGGGCGCGACAAAAGCTGTGGCTTTTGATTTGACAGCAGCTTGTTCGGGCTTTATTTTTGGTTTAGTGACAGCCTCGCAGTTTATTCGGACAGGGGTGTATCAAAATGTTTTGCTTATCGGAGCAGATATTTTATCTCGCTGGGTGAATTGGTCGGATCGGGGTACTTGCATTCTATTTGGAGACGGTGCAGGTGCGGTGGTATTACAAGCTTCAGAAGTCGATTCCTTTTTGGGATTTGAAATTCGCAGCGACGGCACACAAAATTCGTCTCTCAATTTGGCTTACAAAGCCGAGTCAAAAGAATTAATTGAGGGCGTCAGCGTCGCAGTTGGCGGATTTGAACCCATCACAATGAATGGTCAAGAAATCTATCGCTTTGCCGTGAGAAAAGTGCCGGAAGTCATAGAAAAAGCTATGTTTCGGGCAAATGTCAGCGCTGCTGAAATTGACTGGCTGTTGTTGCACCAAGCCAATCAGCGGATTCTCGATGCAGTTGCCCAAAGGCTAAAGATTCCCCCCGAAAAAGTAATCAGTAATTTGGCAAATTACGGCAATACCTCAGCGGCTTCAATTCCCCTTGCCTTAGACGAAGCCGTGCGTCTGGGTAAAGTTAAAGCGGGCGATACTATTGCTGCTGCTGGTTTCGGTGCAGGTTTGACTTGGGGGGCTGCGATTTTTAAATGGGGAAGGTAATACCATTTTCGATTTTAGATTTTAGATTGGGAATTACTGAGGAACTATGGGTTTGGAGCTGGTAAAGCAGTTTCATTCTTTTTGGGAACTGGTATAATGTTTGGCGGCTTTAAACTTTGGCTAATGATTGTGGGGAGTGCGACCGTTGCATAATACAAATCCTTTAACAAGCCATACATAGGGCAAGGGGCGCAGCCGTACTCCCTCGGGACAGGAGTTCTTGACAAGCCCGCCCTGAGATTGAAAATCCTCTATTCTTCGATCGACTTTCCCCGGCTTGAAGGTTAAAAATTTTGTTACGGCTATTAATTAAATTAAAGTAGCAAAAAAAATATAAACCTGGTTAAAATCGCAATTATATGTTATAGTTGTGAGTCGCGAGTAGATAGTTCGTTAACCGAAAGATAGCGGATACCAGCGAGCGAAGTTAGAAGCGGGAAAGAAAGAATTTTTGCAATCACCAATTAGCAACCACCAATTAGCAGATTACCGGAAAAATGACTAAAACAGCATGGGTATTTCCCGGACAAGGTTCCCAGGCGATCGGGATGGGTGCAGACTTATTAAACTTGCCAACAGCCAAAGCCAAATTTGAGCTCGCTAAAGAAATTTTAGGCTGGTCGGTCCCGGAAGTTTGCCAAAAAGAAGAAGCAAAACTATCTCGGACGCTCTACACTCAGCCTTGCTTGTTCGTAGTAGAAAGTATTTTGGCCGACTTAGTGCGAGAAAAAAGCGATCGACCAGCGGTAGTTGCCGGTCACAGTTTAGGAGAATACGTTGCCCTCTACGCAGCAGGCGTCTTTGACTTTGAAACCGGATTGCGCTTAGTCAAACGCCGCGCCGAACTCATGGACACTGCCTCCGGCGGTCAAATGGTGGCTTTGATCGGGTTCGACAGGCAGGAACTAGAACTGCAAATTCAATACAGCCGAGACGTAGTGCTGGCAAACGACAACAGCGAAGCACAAGTCGTGATTTCTGGAACGCCCGCAGCAGTAGAAGATTTGCTTGCCAAAATCAAAGTCAAACGCGCCGTTAAATTGAATGTTTCCGGTGCATTTCACTCTCCCCTGATGGCCGGGGTGGCAGCCGAATTTCAACTAGCCTTAAAGTCTGCCAGGTTTTCCGATGCTAAAATGCTAGTGCTCTCGAACGCAGAACCGTCAGCCACTACCAGCGCAGCCACTTTAAAGCAACGGTTGACTCAGCAGATGACCAAAGGCGTGCGCTGGCGAGAAATTTCCATGCAATTGCCCCAACAAGGAATCGATCGCGTAGTGGAAATTGGCCCCGGCAAAGTTCTCACAGGTTTGATCAAACGGACTTGTCCCGATTTAGCGCTGGTAAATGTGAGCAGTTTTGCAGATTTGCCCGCTTAATCTATTTTTAGCTAAACAGACGGGAATCCCCACACTATACCGAGCGAAGGTTAGTGTGGGATGAAAGGCGCGCAAGACTCCTGATTGCACCCGTTCATAACCTCAAAGCTATGCTTGCGATCTCATTTCCGGTAACACTCATACATGATGTTGACGGTTGACGGTTGACGGTTGACAGTCAACGCCGTCAACAGTCAACCGTCAAAGCCGTGAACTCGAATTTACTATTCCGATGCTAACGGATTTGATATGAGGTTATGAACGGGTGGATGACGACATCAAAGCACAAGAAGTCTCTTTATTCAGCAGGTCTATCTTGCTCATTAATGTATTTTTTCAATTGTTCAACAGTCACGCCACCACATGATATAATTTCCCGTAACACTCATACATGATATTGACTGTTGACCACGAATTTCAAAGGTGGTACCCGCCACGTGATTTATCCGTGGAATCAATCCCAAATCGAAAATCCTCAAGCCCCCCGCATTTATCTCGCGCAAGTCAATTCTTTAATCTAAAATCTAAAATCTAAAATCGATTGACGGTTGACAGTCAACGTCGTGAACAGTGAACTCGAATTTACTATTCCGATGCTAACGGATTTGATATGAAGCGATGAAATAGCCATTTGTCCATAACACATCCTTCCAATAAAATTGGTTGATTTCAGGAGCGAAATATGTTCTCAAGTACCGACTAGACAAGGTTTTTAAATTGTTAATCAATTTACTTGGTTCGGTCTGTGCAGTGTACTGTAACAACAAATGAACACGATCGCTTTCCCCATTGAATTCTACCAGCCTTCCCTGTCATTTTTCCATCAAATCCCTAAAGATCGCCTCAAGTCTTGTCAGCATTGGGTCTGGAAGCTTACAAAACCGATATGCAAAATATGAAAGATATGGCCGAGATTAACGAAGCCCTCTGAGCCATATCCAAAGTCAACAACGACCTCAGTATCGATTCAGCTCGATCGCAATTTGAGCAAGCCAAAAACGCCGTCCACGGCCGCAACCTCAAACAGCAAGCTTTAGCAGAAATATCTGAGAACCCCCAAGAAAGACTTCAGGCAGAATTAGAAAATATGACCTTAGACGATGAAGTTAATCGCAGGCTACAAATGTTAGACGACTCCAACAACAAAGAACTTCCCAGCTAAGGACAATTTTATGGCTAAGAGCGGGCCTCCCCCCATAGTTTTTATCCTGTTATTTCTCTTGCTAGCCGGTGGTGGCTGGTTCTTTTTTCTCAACAAACCAGCGTCGCAAGATGTTAGTAACAATCCCCCCACTCCCACACCCGCAGGCGATGGCGTCCCACTTCCCGTCGCGCCAGTAGTGGGCGGTGCTGCTTCGCCTGTTGCAGCTACTTCCTTTGCGCTTCCAGCTTCCGTACCTGCGGGCACGACTGTCAGGATTCAAGGTTCTACCAGTATGGTGACAATCAACCTCAACCTTAAGAATGGATTTCAAGCGAAGTTTCCTGGCACTAGAGTTGATTCCAAAGCTAACGGTTCTGCAAAGGGAATTCAAGATTTGGTGGCAGGAACAGCCGATATAGCTGCGGTATCGCAGCCTTTGACGGCTCAAGAACAAGGTCAGGGTTTGGCAGCGGTGCCTGTTGCTCTAGATACGATCGCCCTTGTAGTCGGCATTAACAACCCCTTCAAAGGAGGTTTAACCTCGGCTCAAGTTCAAGATATTTTCAAGGGAAATGCTCAAGACTGGTCGAAAGTCGGCGGCCCTGCAGGCTCGATTAAAGTGATAAATCGACCCGCAGTTAGCGGCACTCACCAAACGTTTAAAGAACAAGTGCTCGGAGGTGGCGAGTTTGGTACGACGGCAAATATTAGTACGCTCGATCGAGATGCGACAACTCCTCTGCTGCAAGCTTTAGGCAACAACGGCATAGGCTATGCGACTTTCGCTCAAGTAGTCAATCAGAGAACGGTGCGCGTTGTTCCCGTCAACGGTGCGACAACGGATGCAGGTAACTATCCTTACAAGCGGCAGTTGTACTACGCTTACAAAAATCCTCCTAGCCAAGCAGTTAAGGATTTCTTGGGCTACGCAACTTCTTCGGAAGGACAAAAAGCTATGCTGGCCGGAAATTGAGCCTTTGCAAAGAATTCGCCAGAATAAATTCGGGCGCTACACAAGCTTGCAAAGCGGTTTCAACCGCCGAATCATCTAACAGCACGACACGCATAAACACGGATACAGTGATGATAGTCAACTTAGCCAATTAGCTAAATAGTCCGATCGCTGGGCCTATCCGTGTATCCGTGTCAAAATCCGTGTAGTGCTACTTTTTTGATTGCTGAACTGATAGGCTAATATTCGATGTAATTTAAAATTTAAGGTTTTTCTGTGAGCAAAAGTCGCGAACCAGTCGAAAGTTTACTTCTCTACTATTTATTCAAATGGTCAATTGTCAGCCCCATGCTGCACCTGTACTTTCGAGGCCGCATCTACGGTGCAGAAAATGTTCCGACAGAAGGGCCGGTGGTAGTAGTCAGCAATCACGCCAGCGATTTTGACCCGCCGATTTTGTCGAATTGCATGAGGCGGCCCGTCGCATTTATGGCAAAGGAAGAGTTATTTAAAGTTCCTATTTTGAAGCAGGCAATTACGCTTTACGGTGCTTATCCAGTCAAGCGGGAAAGTGCCGATCGCAGTGCAATTCGATCGGCTATCAACTCTTTAGAAAATGGCTGGGCGACAGGTGTATTTTTGCAGGGAACTCGCACGCCAGACGGCAGAATTACTGAACCGAAATTAGGTGCTGCACTGATAGCGGCTAAGGCAAAAGCGCCGCTGTTACCTGTTAGTTTGTGGGGAACTCACGCGATTTCGTCGAAAGGTTCGGGAATGCCGCGTCCGGTGCCGCTGACGGTGCGAATTGGCAAGCTAATTGAAGCGCCCGGTTCTTCCGATCGCGAGGAGTTGCAAGCGTTGACTCAAAGATGTGCAACGGAAATTAATGCGATGCACGATTTGGGGCGCTGATTTGCTTGGAGGATGTTTTGTAGAACTTACGAAGAAAGCTGGTTTGATAGATAAAAAACATCGTTACAGGTTTGTAGTGAGTACGAAGACTCCTCATTACAAACCTATTTTATTGCGGTTGTACGATGCCTCTGACATAAGTGACAGCTAGAGGCGAAATTTTTTCTGTAACTGCTGCGATAACTTGGCGATCGAAGTCAGTCCAAACTCTGGGGCGATCGAACATACAAGGCTGCAAAACCCCCCACAATAAGCCGTCCGCACAAAGGTGAGCGTGAATCAAAGCTCGATGTCCGAACTCTTTGGCCTCAAAATTTTTGTTGACAACTTCAGGATTTGCTGTTTCAACATCCTCAACAAAAATTGACGGTTCAGTTCGCAAAGCTGCTGCAAACAAAGGGTCTTCTTCCCCTAAAGATTCTGGTTCTTTTTTCCATTCCGCGTCGCCAATCTCTGGAAAGTTCGAGTTGCGACGCCAGCAGTAAGGTACTCTGCCCCTTTGCGTTTCAGGATTGCGGAGGTAGAGAAAGACCCGATCGCAATTTAACACCTCGCCTAAAGCCGGCACCAAAGCGGAAAAAACAGCATCCGGCGTTTTGCTGTCACTCAAAATTTGCTCCAGAACTTGCGGCAGAATTTGGTCGGTCATTAACTTTAGCTTTTGAAATTCATCTACTAATTTTAAACTACTCCTTCTCTTACGCATTTGTAATCAGCGTCTTCGCGGTGCCTTAAATCGCTATAGGAGAGAAGTTTTAAAACCAGAGAAAATGGGAAAAAAATTAAAACTTGCTCAATGCTTTCCTTTGTTTATTCAATTCTGGCTTGGCTGAAGTTAGCACCCGTATAACCGGTTGTCAGCCAAAGAATAGCCCTAGCGCCGTCGCGAACAGCTTTTTGCACCGGTTCGGGGGTTCGCCCAGACGGAACTGCCACAGGCTTAAAGGTAATGCCTCGACTACCGAGTACGATTTCGCCGATAATCTGAGCTCGCCGCATATGATCGTCAGAAGTGATCAGATACACGCTCTCAATCCCTCTAGCTTTCAATTCATCTACCAGGGTGGTAAAATTTGTTACCGTATCCACCGCTCTGTAGTCTAAGTGCAGGCGATCGGACTCAATTCCCGCTTCTGAAAATACCCATTCCGCGAACTCAGGATTGCTCCCAGACGACACCCAAATCGGCAATTCAGGGTGATCCTGAGCAAATTTGGCGGCAAACACCTCTCGCTCAGTAGCCCCACCTAGAACTAACAAAGCTTGGGGTCTCTGAAATTCGCTCTTAACCTGCTGATAGCCCAACCAACACGCCATCAAAAGTCCTACTAGGAACCAAAAACTGCGTGAAGTGTTCAAACGCTTGTAACGCTGCGTGTTTGAATTGATTCTTAACCACATCTAAACCTATAAAAATTTTATGTAACTGACAAAGGAACCATAACAAAAAATACCGCACCTATAGCCCACTAACAGGAATTAAAAATTAAAAATTAAAAAAGGGTCGGCGGATCATAGGATTTTAGATTTTAGATTTTAGATTTTAGATTTTAGATTTTAGATTGACTCTACGCTTGTGGTGCGGCTTCAATGGGGGATTTTAGATTTTAGCTTTCAGATTTTATACCAATCGCCTTGGCGGTTGGTATAAAATCTGGGAGCCAATTCCTTAGCGGATATGCAAAAAAGAGGGGCAAAACTTAAGCTTTCCCCTCCTGCTGTTAATTTTTCTTGATTTTTAACGGGACTGGCCGGGTTCGAACCGGCGACCTAGCGCTTCAGATTTGTGTGAGTTTCCCCACTCTCTGGACTATACCTTCACCATATGCTTGCAGCTTTTAGGTGGTGACCGTCTAGTCTCTAAACCTTCCTGATTTCCATATAGGCGATTGTTTAATCGCCCTGAACTCAGGCTTGGCTTGGTATTGCCTTAGAGTCATAGGAACCCATAAACTCTTTAGGTTTCACCAAATTTGACCACATTCACTCCTAGAGTTTCCTCGCAGGGTGCCCGATTCTTCAGGAGGCGCTTGCTCTATCCATCTGAGCCACAGCCCCAGTTGCTAAACCGTTTTGATTATAGCAGTTAATGTCGATTTTGATTTTTTTTTTCATGATTGCCGATCGCCAGTTGCGAGTTTCGCAGCGATGCGGGCCAAGTTTTCTGCTGCGGTGAGTTTACCAGCACCGTAACAGGCGCGCTGTCTCCATGCGGTGACGGGGAGATGTCCGGGGGGAGCATCTTCGTTGAAGGAGAGCTCACTGTAATATTTCCAATTTTCCTTGACTCGCCAGCCGACTCGATCGCAAAATTCAGTATAGTTAGCCCCGGTACTTTCCCAAATCTGCTGCTGCACGCTCAACCCGAACCGCCCGCTGCTGTATTGTTGCCAAAGTTGGTCGATCGTGCGAAGGTCTGTAGGAGGAAAACTGTCAATATCGGCTGCACTCAGCCAGCCTTCGTCTTCTCTGACAGCGATTTGCAGCAAGATTTCCCAAGTGTGTTCATCAGCTTTGCGCCATTTTCCAGTTTCTAATAGCTTTGTCAGTTGGCGGTAGTCCATCCCCACTTCCGAGATAGCCGCAGTTGAGTCAGGTATGGCGCCGATTTTGTCTTCTAGTCGCAGTAGAGTGCTGACAATCAATTCGGGGTTTAGTTGCTCGAGGCGGTACAGAACCCCTTCTAACTGAGATTGAATGTATGTGCGGGCGATCGCACCTTGCTGCACTTCCCCCTGCAACTCATCAAATTTAGCTAACCAATTTTGTTGATTGCGGGCCAATTCCCACATTTGTTTGGCCCACTGCAATCTAACTTGTTCTTTTTTTAAATAAGTTTTGGAAGGCTTAGCACGTTGCGGGTAGGGAGTCAAATCCCAGCCGCAAATCGAGCAAAACTCTGCTTTTTCTTCTATGTATTCAGCACCGCACACTGGACAGTTAGACATATTGCCATCAATTCGGTTGCCAAGTAATTATATGACATCTGGTAAATTAACCATAATTCGATTAGGTACACACTTTGCAACCTACAATTACAGTTTATCTGTACTAATGTTCGCTTTTCGCACCCCAAAGTTAGACTGACAGCATATTCCATGTATATGCGGTACACACAATCTTGTCCTAAGCATCGGTGCGTCGCCACCAGTCAATCTGCAAGTTTCATTAAACATGAGCAGATCCGCACCCTACATAACAATGTACCAACAATTAAGGCGGATACTGTACTTCATGAACCACCGAATCTGCTGTATTTATAAGCTGTTGCGGCCTTTAAATTGTATGTCAAAAAAAATCAAAGTCTTGTGGGGAGTAGGGGCCCTAGCGTCCCGCCCGCCCTGAATATACAATTTAAATGCGCGACAGCTTACCGCTCTAACAAGGCAAGCGAATAGTAAACAAACTGCCTTTGCCCAACTCGGATTTTACCTCGATCGTGCCGCGGTGAGCTTCGACTATTTGGCGGCAGAGGTGTAGTCCCAAACCTGTACTGGACTTCTTATGAGTTCCCGAGCTAAACCTTTCAAATAACTTTGCTTGTTCGGTGGGAGAAATGCCGGCACCGGTGTCTTTGATGTCTATAATTACCCATGCCAGCGGTTGGTTTTTGAAGCTAGTATAAGCAGGGGAATTAGCAGCTTTTAAGCTGACATCTATTGAGCCGTTGTCGGTGAATTTAATTGCATTTCCGATTAAATTTGTCAGCAAACGGTGTAGCTCCAGACGATCGCCCGGATACTTCGCAATCGGTGCACTTTCTGCACTTTCTGTCAAGTCTAAATTTACCGACAAACCTTTAGCATCCGCTAGGGGAGCTAGTTCTTCAGCTACCTCAGTAATAAGCTGGCGCAAGTCCACGGCAGCGAAACTTAGGGATTTGCGGCCTGCTTCGTAGCGGTAGACTTCCAGCAACATATTTACCATCGCGATCAGGTTTTTGTTGCTGCGAACCATCGTCCCGAAAGCCTCGCGCATGGGAAGGGAAATTTCTCCCAAAGCTCCCTGCTGCATTAAAGTTAGCATTCGATCGGCTGCTACCAGGGGTGTTCGCAAGTCGTGAGCGAGTCGGGAGACAAAATCTTCGCGCTGGAGGGCGATCGAATTGCGCTCGTCTACGCTGTGTTTTAGCCGCAGGAGCGATCGAACCCTCGCCAGCAGTTCGTCCATTTCGACTGGTTTGCGGATGAAATCGTCTGCTCCCATGTCCAATCCCTGCACTACGCTGGCACTGTCGTGAGCAGTGATCAGCAAAATCGGCATAAAGGGCAATTCCTTATTTTCTCGGATTCGTTTAGTGACTTCGTAACCATCCATTCCCGGCATCATCACGTCTAGCAGTACCAAATCCGGGGGTGACTTGTCAATTTGACTCAAGGCCGAAAAGCCGTTTTCTGCCGTGCTAATTTCGTAACCTTCTTCTTCCAGGATTGTCTGCACCAACAAAACATTATCTGGTGCGTCATCTACAACCAGAATCCGATCGGCTTTTGTGGCATTGGGAACAGATAAATAACTCATTTAATTGCTAGCCTGGAAATATTTTTTCAACTTTAATATGGTATCCAACCTATGATTTCACATTTTTACACTTGTTAACTCTGTCATAAGGAATATCTCACAACTTTATCAAATCTTTTTACTTTTTATCAGTCGGATGTAATATAATCTACTACTTAGTTGTCATCGTATGCACACCGTCCCAATCATCGGGCGGGGGTACTTCCAAATAGCTCAGGGATCGGTCGAGGTGAACTTCCACAGGTCGATCGCTGGGTCGCATTGCTAAAGCCGCTTCAAAATAACTAATAGCTTTCTGAAAATTTCTAGCAATATAAGCATCCCTACCGTTACTATAAAGTTCCAAAAACCGAACGGTTTCTCCATCAATTGGTTCAGAACTATTTTGCAGCAACTCGTAAATACCAACTGGTTGATTTTTGCCCTTAACCCGCACCTTGTCTAACTCTCGCACCCAAATTCCTTCGCGACACAAACTGTATGTAAATTCGCTCAAAATTATATCGCATCCGTACTCCTTTGTAAGCTGTTCCAATCGCGAACTCAAATTCACCGCATCCCCAATTACCGTGTAATCCATGCGCTTTTGGGAACCAATATTTCCCGAAACCACCTCTCCGGAACTAATTCCAATTCCGAAGCGAAATGGATCTTCGCCGGGGCGAGAATCATTAAACTCTTTCAAACGCCGGCGCATATCTAAAGCCGACTGCACCGCCATCCAACCGTGGCTTTCCGGGGGATTCAGCGGCAGGGGCGCGCCGAACACGGCCATTAAAGCATCTCCGATAAACTTGTCTAAAGTGCCTTCGTAGTGGAAAACGGCCTCCACCATCGTCTCAAAATATTGGTTCAGCAGGGATACCACATCGGAGGCTCCCAAATTTTCGGTCAGCGTGGTGTAGCCACGAATGTCGGAAAATAAAATAGTCACTTCTTTGCGTTCGCCCACCATCAGGGCGCCTTCACCCAAGGCCATCACTTTATCTACGACTCCAGGAGTCAGGTAGCGGTACATCGTATTTTTCATCCGCTTTTCGTGGCTGATGTCTTCGAGTACCACTAAACCGCCGCGCACGCCGCCCTCTGGATTGATCAGCGGGTTGACAGTCAAATTCAAACTACGTTCAATTAGTTTAATTCGAGAGGCGGGGATGGGCAGCGGACAATAAGGGTGATACAGGGCAGAATTTCGCAGCGCAAATAGAGATTGGGCATTAGCTAATTCTGCCAGCGCTACTTCCTCAGTCCACGCGCTGTTTTCGCCCCAAGCGTAATATAAATTAGGGTCAGTGCGATCGGGCACGGCCAAAATATAACTTTCTTCTTGTTCTTCTTCTTCTTTTTGTTGGGAATTTAGCGTTTTTTCTACCAACAGTCCCACCGTTAAACTTTGTTCGGGAACGTAATGTCTGGCAGCATGGTTGAGACTGTCTTCGAGTCGAAATTGCAAATTTTCGATCGGCACAACTTCCCAAACATAGCGATTCACCAGTTTATCTTCCCAAATCTGGGGATTGTGTTTGCTTTTAGCTTGATTTACCGGACAGCCCAACAATTCTAGGGCTGCTTCGTTGATAGTTACAACTCGCCCCTGTAAATCGGTGGAAATTACTGCATCTGAAAGACTTTGCAGCATATCTTTTTGATACTGCTTTTCCACCATCACGTTTTGAAACAGTTGAGAATTTTGCAGCGCCATTCCCGCTTGGGAATTAAACGCTCGCAAAAACTCTTCGTCGGAAGGGGTGAAACTACCTTGGTTCTTATTAATTAGCTGAGTCACCCCGATCAGCTCACCTTTAGCGTTATGCACCGGCATACACAAGACAGTCCGAGTGCGGTATCCCGTTTGCCCGTCTGTAGAGGGGTCAAAGCGGGGATCGTCGTAAGCATCTGTAATATTTAGAGGTTGACCGGTCGAAGCCACGTAGCCAGCAATTCCCTTATTAGCAGGAATGCGGAGATCTACCATCGTTTTGCCGTCAGCCTTGGCGACTTTTGTCCAAAGTTCGTTGGTTTCCCGATTTAACAAAAATAGCGTGCTGCGATCGGCCTGCATCAAGTCGCGAGCTTGATCCATGACAGAGCGCAAAGTTGTTTCCAAGTCAAGACTTTGACCCAAAGTAGTGGTGGCTCTCAACAGTGCGGCAACCCCTCGCTGGTTGCGGGCGACGACGTAGAAAGACTGACAGCTTTCGAGAATAATCCCGATCGAATCTGCAAAAGCCTGGAACTGCTGTTCGTCTTCCTCGCTAAAGGGGGCATCGCCAGCTTTATTTAACAGTCTGACCACCGCTACGGGTTCATGTTGGCTCTTGCTGCTAAAAATCGGCATACAGAGGATGGTCTCGATGTGGTAGCCCGGTGGTTCGTCTACTTCGGTATTAAAATACTCGTGCGATCGAGCTTCGGCGACATTGATCGATTTTCCGGTTGTTGCTACGTAGCCTAAAATGCCTGCATCCATCGGCAATCGCACTTCTACATCTTCGCCCGTAAGTGGATCGACTGTTTTGTGCCACAGTTGATTTTTGTTGGAGTCAACCAAAAAAATTGTTGTCCGGTCTGCTTGCAAAATTTGACCAATTTTCACAGTGAAGGCATCTAAAAGTTGCTCTAAGAGACTTTCGAGTGCTTCATTGTTAATCAGGTCCATCGCCCGGATAAATTGCTGAAATTCAGCCGTGATAAAGTCCAGCAGGCACACTAATTCAGGAACTGGCAAGCTCTTAACACGGGAGGTCAATGCCCCCATAAAATTGACTTGAGTCAGTGTAGCCAGAACGCTACCAGTATTGGAGAATGTCATGATTAACTGCTTGCTCAGAGGGGTAGACTGACCGCAGGTCGATCTGCGCGAGATTCGGCGGCGGTGCAAACTCTTGAATTTGTTTGCAAGCGCATCGGCACTCGCTTGTCGCTTTGATGAATCGTGAGTTCAAAAGTGGCGCACGCAACTTCAGTTTGCTTGTTATGTATGCTCGATCGATCTTTTTTACAACCTCGATACTGATGAGGGTTCGTCAATTCAAGCTGAACTTGAGTTAGCAAAACTGAAGGCCTGAAAATTAGGTGACAGGCTTTAGTTCGATCGAGAGTGCAGTGTGTATTTGACGCTCTGTACTCGACAGCAGCGCGCGGTGTGACAGTTTTAGCGCACTCGGCGACCGTATCCGGTCAGGTAAAGGGCGCTATGAAAGCAGCGCGCAAGGCATTCCTACAGAGCTTACTCATAGTTTAATGGTAAATGCAACAGCAGGATAGCGACGGTAATTTATACAGCAAAAAAGTTCGATCGGTCTTTGAAAACATCCCGACAACACTCCAACTGACGATCGAACAGCGAAGCTAAGCTGGCGGTGATGTTTAAAGGTACTACAGTTCCCGACATTTAGGCCGCTCTGGGTACAGACTGGGCAAATACCACCGATTGATAGTAGCGCTGCAGTTGTGCGGCGGCGGCGGCCCAACCCCAGCGTTCTGCTTCTTTGCGAGCGTTTTGGCGCAGGGTTTCCCGTTCTTCGGGATTGGCAAACAGACGCTTGGCGGCCGCGAGTGCTCCTTCTTCATCGGCGGGGTCAAATAAATATCCGTTAACACCGTCGGTGACAATATCGGGAATTCCGCCGCTGCGCGCCGCCACTACGGGCGTCCCCGCAGCCATTGCTTCTAGGAGCACTAAGCCCAGGGTTTCGGTGCGGGAGGGAAAAATGAAGGCGTCGGCCGATGCGTAAGCAGAGGCGAGTTCTTGCCCCTTGAGGTAGCCGATAAAATTGGTGGGAGTGCCGGCAAAATATTGTTCGAGGGTTTGCCGGTGCGGGCCGTCTCCCACTAGGGCGAGGCGGGCGTCGGGAATGGCTGCGAGGACTGGTTTGATGCGTTCGATTTCTTTTTCTGCACCGAGGCGGCCGACGTACAGCAGCAGGGGACTGTCTGGGTTATTTTCAGAAAGGCGCGATCGCATTTCTCGACTTGCCAATTCGGGGACAAACATTTCAGTATCTACGCCCCGCTGCCACAAATCTACTCGTTCAATGCCGTGAGTTCTCAATTCCTCCACCATTGCTGTGGAAGTGCACAGATTCAATTCTGCTTGATTGTGAGCTCCTTTGAGCAGTTCCCACAATAAAGGTTCGAGGACTCCGAAACCGTAGTGGTGCAAGTATTTGGGCAAATGCGTGTGATAAGAAGCCAAAATCGGAATGTTGAACTTTTTCCCGTAATATATACCGCCCAATCCCAAAATAGCGGGATTGACAACATGAATAATATCCGGTTTAAACTGCTCTAATTGGCGGCCGACAGCCGGAGAAGGCAGTGCCATTTTCAATTCCGGGTACATCGGCAAAGGCAAGCCCTCCACACCGTAAACTCGTGCGCCTTTGTATTCTTTAATTCCGTAATCTGGAGAAAATATCAGAACTTGTTCGCCCGATCGCTGCAAGTGATCTACAGTGTGAATCAGGCGCGTCACAATGCCGTCTATTTTCGGCAAAAATGTTTCAGTGAACAGAGCAATTTTCATAAAAATAAGTTACTTAGGGAGCCGATAATCATAGCCAGAGGCCAAGGTCATCGGTAACAGGATACACTGTGTCGGGGGGCGTAAGTCATGGCGTGCGATCGGCTGCTTTTCTACACTTCTTCTTTCTGTTGCACTACCGCTAATTCCGAGCGAGAGGTTTTTGGGGTAAGATCCAAATTCCCTGAATGCGAATAGATAAAATTATCCCACCTAAAAGCAATCCCACACCTTTGGCAAAGCAATTAATTCTGTGAATTTCCTGTGCAGTTTTAGCAATTAACATTTCTTTTTCCGCAGCATAAGGCGCTTCGCTAACAGGCGCGGTAATTTTGATAACTCGCGGTTAGTGCAGCCCATTCCGGTATTAAATAATAATAACGAACTGCACTGGCTGAAAATCTCGGCAGAACAACGAAAAGCAACAGAATAATATTGCGAATTTCTACGACATTTTTTTCCAAAAAGCCAGCATTAAAAACCTTATGGATTTTTTTTAATTAACCGCAGAGGACACAGAGGACACAGAGAAAGAGATAAAAAAGATAGATTATCGTAATATACAGCAAACTCCATTCAGAACTTGCGAACCCTTCTCCTCTCTTCCCTTCTTTTCTCTTACTTCGCGCCCTTCGCGCCTTCGCGGTTCGTTAAAAAGCTCTTTCCCCGCAGGTAGAGGTCTGAACTTACTTCCAAGAAACCTTCGGCAAAATCTGGTTTTTATCGACACGGTGCTGATATTTTGTAGCAAAATTCAGCAGAGAATCGAGCAGGGAATCTGAGAGATAGTGCGGTTGCAAACCGAGGTCTAGCAAATTGGTGTTTTTGGCATTGAAATAATGTTCTTCTTTCTCGACTCTGGGATTTTCGATGTTGTTGATTTCTACTTTTAATCCCATTGCCATGCCTGCTTTTTGCACCAAGGAGGCTAAGTCGCCGACGCTGAATTGTTCGGTGAATTGGTTGAAGACGCGGAATTGTCCGGCTTCGGCGGGGTTGGCTAGAGCCAATTCCACGCACCGCACGGTATCCCGAATGTCTAAGAAGCTGCGGGTTTGTCCGCCACTGCCATAAACTGTCAGAGGATGACCGATCGCAGCTTGGATGCAAAATCTGTTCAATGCTGTCCCGAATACTCCGTCGTAGTCCAAACGGTTGATCAACAGTTCGTCCATGCCGGTTTCATCTGTGAGCACGCCGTAGACTACGCCCTGATTTAAGTCGGTGGCTCTTAAACCCCAGATTTTGCAAGCAAAATGGATGTTGTGGGAGTCGTGGACTTTTGACAGGTGGTAGAAACTGCCTGGTTGTTTGGGATAGGGTAGTGTATCCTTGCGACCGTTGTGTTCGATCGTGATGTAGCCTTCTTCAATGTCAATATTCGGCGTGCCGTATTCGCCCATTGTCCCTAATTTCACTAGGTGACAATCGGGGAAGTCTTCGCGGATGGCGTACAGCAGGTTGAGTGTCCCGACGACGTTATTGACTTGGGTGAGGACTGCGTGTTCGCGATCGATCATTGAGAAAGGTGCCGAACGCTGTTCGCCGAAATGGACGATCGCCTCTGGTGCAAATTTTCTCATGCTTTTGCTGAGAAAATCGTAGTTGGTGATGTCACCGACGAACAAGTCGATCGACTTGCCCGTTAAATCTTGCCATCGCTGGAGTCGTTGCTGAATCGGTGCGATGGGAGTGAGGGTGTCGCTGCACAGTTCCAGATCCCAGTGCCGCCTCACGAAGCTGTCGAGGATGCCAACTTCGTAACCTTTGTTAGAAAGGTAGAGTGCGGTTGCCCAACCGCAATAGCCATCGCCACCAATAACCAGGACTTTCATAAATCAACGGTGAATCTTGCTTGCCAATACTGGGTTAATGTACCAGGTATTGGTGCATTCTGAACCTTTAATAAGCGCGTGTTCGCCCAGGAAGGACTCTGTTTTTTTGGATTAACCCGGAATTTCGTCGGCGAAACTGGCCCGGCGGGTGAATTCAAAGGGGCCAGCCTGGGCTCCCCAGACGTGGGCGTCGGTTTCTGGGTCGCGCCCGCGATCGTGGCTAATAAATTTGTCTTGGTCAATCTCGAATTCGCTGTCTAGATAGGTTTTTTTGCCCTTTCTGACCACCATGCAGCCTTTTCCGGGTTCGACAGACCCTTTGAAGCTGTTGCCCGTCCACTGCGTAATAAAGGTGCAGCCAGGAAGTAGAGTCAGTTGTTCTTTTTTGATTTCTTGCAGCCGTTGCGGGTCGCGGGCCGCGCCGTAGAATTGTTCTTCGTTTTCTATGGCATAATTTTCGATGTCGATTCGATCGCCCACTGGGACTAATTTCAAAACTCGGACTCGGTACGGTACGTGCAGTTCAATATCGTAGGCTTGTTCTAGGTACAAGCTGATCCCATCCAGAACTTCGATCGGCAAAGGCCTCATGCAGACGCGGATGTGGGCGAAGAATGGCGGGTTTTCAAAGGCTTGGGCTTGGTTGCTGAAGTCGGCGGCCATCCAGCGGGCGAGGGTGACGATATCGGTGGAATGAGACATATCGATTTTCGATTTTAGATTTTAGATTTTGGATTGAGGGAGTAGAAATTATTTTAGGGGATAGCGGGCGATCGGCTATAGAAGGTAGTTATATGCTTTACGAACCAGTAAAGAAAAGGTGGCGATAAGTACGGCATTAATCAACGTATCCCATTAGCGAGATCGTCCTTTTCTTCTACCAGCGCTGGAATTTTTAGTCTAACTCGCCCCATTGGTGCGCCTTCAATCTTCCAAAATCTCGACCAAATCTTCCATTGTCAAGTCGAAGGCGCGGGCAATTTTGTAGACAGCAGAAAGATCGACTGTATTCAAAGCATCGCGCCTCCCCTAGCTTCTGACAGTGTTGTAGTTGACTCCCGAGCGATCGGCAACTTCTTTGAACGTCCAACCCTTTTGCTCAGCTAGTTCTCGAATCCGCAATCTAACATATCCCATTAGCGCGAGCGCCCTTACTATTCCAAAAACTCGACCAAATCTTCAATCATGACATCAAAAGCAAGGGCGATCTTCTGAACGGCACTCAGATCGACCATACTCATCCCATCATCGCGTCTAGCGTACCCTTTAACCGTGTTGTAATTAACCCCTGAGCGATCTGCCACGTCTTGCAGCGTCCAGCCCTTTTCTTCTGCCAACTCTCGAATCTTTAGTCTAACTCGCCCCATTTTGCCCTTGACAACAGGTTAGATTTAACCTTAAACTGTAAAAAATTCAAAACGATCGCCCTCCTAGCCTCGAAAACTTAAGGGCGATCGCCTTTTCTATCACACCCCGCGTTTGCGGGGAACGATTACCCTATGATACCAACATCCAAGCCCAAATTAAACACTCATCCCTGGTGTATCGTGCGACAATTGCCAAATATGCAGCGATTGGTGGTTGCTCGGTTCCACCGTCGGGGCGATGCGGAGGGATACATACAGATTTTACGGGGGTTGTTGCCGCAGGCTAAACACGCGATCGTTTTTGATACCACAGGGGCTGAGAAATTGCCACAAGTGCGATCGACTCCATTAGAACGAATGTTGTAATTAAGTAGTAGGACACAATTAATTACACAACACTCTCGGCTACAAGCCTTGTCTAGTAAAGAATCAGCAAAGAATCAGTGTGTAATTAATTCGGTCCAATTACTTAATCAGGAGCGATCGTGTTTTATAGCAAGTGCGATCGCTCTTTCCTTAAATTACTTAGAAGCGCGAATTAAATAATTTACACAGGTTTGTGGGGTGTCCCGCCCGCCATTGCTGGACGGGCGGGACGCCCATCCCACAAGAACCATCACGCATTGTAAGTTATTTAATTCTCATTCCTTAACAACGGATAAGCTACAATATTCCACGAGGATCTGAGATCTGTTATTCCTATGAATACTCAATTAATGGTAAAACCTTCTTCTTTGATGCCCCAAGGCATCAAAATGGTAGAATTTGGGAATATTTACTTATTCAGATTTACCGACGATCTCCAATCTCGCATGGAAGAACTGCTAGAGAGAAAAAGACTAGATTTGTTAACTGTCGATGAAATTCCAGAATTAGCTGGCATCATCGAACTATCCCGAATTTTTACCTTGATTAACGCCCAACTTTCCACCCAAGCTAAATGGTGTGCGATCGCACTCGACAATTTATGCGACAACGAGCTAAATATCTCTGCGAATACTGCCACTCTCCAGAATATCTAAGCCCAGATCGCTTTACCATAGATCATCTCATGCCCAAATCTCTAGGCGGATCTGATGACAGTGAAAATTTAGCATTAGCTTGCCGTCGCTGCAACGAACGCCACTACAATTTTACCAACGGAATTGACCAGGAAACTCAGCAAGAATGTTTATTATTTAATCCTCGTCAGCAGCAGTGGTCAGAACATTTTATCTGGACAGCAGATGGCCTAAATATTGTCCCTAAAACTCCCATAGGTCGAGCAACTTGCAATCGGCTTGACCTTAATGATGAACGTTATGATGAAGAGGATTCGATTCGGCGATCGCGCAGGTTTTGGGTAGAAGGTGGTTGGCATCCACCTGCTGAAGATGCTCGTCAATTAGAATAAGCACGATCGTTCAATCCAAAAGTTTTATGAAATGAAGCATTTGCGCCGTCAATCTACAGATAAACCTAGAGATTTTTGGCGCAAATACGTTGTCGAACTGATACTTTTGCCAGAGATTAAATCCTCTGGTTGAGACATCTAAATTAGCAAATTAGATGAGTTTGACAGCCCGCAGACCAAACATCAGCACTGTCGCCAAGCCGATCATGCCGCCAAAAATCCCGAAATAAGTTATTGCTCCGCTAAGAGTCATTGCAATTTCTCCAAAACAATCAATAAAAAGACATATAAGAACTATAATCTAAAATCTAATATCTAAATTAGATAAATATGCAATCCATAATTAAAGTTGACTTGGGGCCACAATCTTACAATGTTTGCGTGCGATCGGGCGGTTTAGACGAACTCGGCAGTCTGATGGGCGATTTAAGTTTGGGCAAAAAAGTGCTGCTGGTGTCGAATCAGTCGATTTTTCGGCAGTACGGCGAAAGAGCAACAGCAGCCCTCGAATCAGCAGGTCTGGAAGTCAGTAGCTGCATTTTACCACCGGGAGAACAGTACAAAACTTTAAATTCGGTACAGAAAATTTACGGTGCGGCTTTGGAAAACCGCTTAGAACGTTCCTCGACCATGGTGGCTTTGGGCGGCGGGGTGGTTGGCGATATGACGGGTTTTGCGGCCGCGACTTGGCTGCGGGGAATTAATGTCGTGCAGGTTCCGACTTCGCTGCTGGCGATGGTTGATGCTTCTATCGGCGGCAAAACGGGGGTAAATCATCCTTTAGGGAAGAATTTAATCGGGGCTTTTCACCAGCCACGTTTGGTTTTGATTGACCCGGATGTACTCAAAACTCTGCCGGCGAGGGAGTTTCGGTCGGCGATGGCGGAAGTCATCAAGTACGGGGTGATTTGGGATGCTGAACTTTTCGGGAAGTTGGAGAATTGCAAGCGTTTGGATCAAATGCGCTATGTGAAGGCGGATTTGTTGGCAGAAATTTTGAGCAGGTCTTGCCAAGCTAAGGCTGAGGTGGTCAGCAAAGACGAGAAGGAATCGGGTTTGCGGGCGATTTTGAATTACGGACACACCATCGGTCATGCTGTGGAAAGTTTGACCAATTACAAGGTGATCAATCACGGGGAAGGAGTGGCTATCGGTATGGCGGCCTCAAGTCGATTGGCTGTGGAGTTGGGAATGTGGGAGCAAGAGTGCGATCGCCGCCAGTCTGCTTTAATTGAAAAAGCGGGTTTACCTGCCAAATTGCCGGCGGGTGTGGATGTTGAGGAAATTTTGCATACTTTGCAACTCGATAAGAAGGTGCAGGATGGCAAGGTGCGGTTTGTGCTGCCGGTGCGCTTGGGTGAGGCTGCTGTGAGCGATCGGGTGGATGGGGATTTGATTATACAAGTTTTGAAGGAAATGCTTTAGATTCTCGTTTTTGGGGGTGTTTAACCGCCGCTGAACGCTGATTCATGCCGATCGCCCAAGATGTTTTTTCTTTCAATCGGCGATCGGCGGTTGAGTTTAGGATTCGCTGGATCGCGAATTAATTTCCTCCAAAATTTTCTCTACTCTGTTAGCAGCTTGAGTTCTACCTTGCTTGATAAATAACTCCTTAGCTTTTTTGAGGCTGGCTACCGCCTCCGCTTGGTTTTCCTTGTCTCCTTGCTGGTACAAACCGACTCCTAAATTGTTTAAAGCATCGGGATATCGATCGTTAATTTTAACGGCTTGTCTCCACTGAACAATTGCCTCGGGCAACTGCCCCTGACTTGCCATCGCCACGCCTAAATCGTTGTGAGCTTTGGCGTGCTTGGGGTTTACTTCAATTGCTTTTTGGAATAGAACGATCGCCTCGCTCATTTTACCTTGCCCCGACAGCATAGTTCCCAACTTGTAATAAGCATCCGCTTCTTTGGGATAGCGAGCGATTAGTTGTCGGTACAAAGCTTCGGCATTGACAGCGTTTCCTTGACCGTAAAGGTCGTTGGCAGTTCTCAAACCCACGGTGTAGCCTTTACCTACAACTTGGCACTTTTTCTCGGAGTTGCCTTCCTGCTTGCAAATCCTGAGTTCGTCTCCCTTCATCTCGTAGGACATAACTTCCCGAACAGCAGGGCCTCGGCGCGGGGGCTGCAAGTTTTGCGAGAGTTGCAGGGCGATTGTCTCAGCCCCGGCCGGTTCGGCCACTGCGACACTCCAGATTCCTGCACCCACCAAAATGCTTGGGGCAATCCACCTCAAAGGTTTTAACCAGGGAAACTCTCGATCGTTTTTCATGTCTTTTGTCGAAACGTGTTGTTGATATCCTGGGTTTCACTAGGGCCGTAAGAGTCGGAGCCGATGGGGCCCACCCGATGAAATAGTTAGTTATTAACAGTCGAGATATTTTAGCACTGCGGGGCCGAGTTTGAGTTAAATTAGAGTAGAATTTCGATCGATTCTCAGTCAACCTTAGCAGGAAAATAGAAATGGGGCAGTCTATTCTTACCATGCTCTTTGCGCTCATCCTCGGCTACGCTGTTAACTCAAGCGTCAAAATAGTCAGCGGTGGCGACGAAGCTTTAGTGGAACGTTTGGGTCAATACAAGCGCACCCTCAAGCCAGGATTCCACTTTATCAGTCCCCTGGTCGAAAAAGTCGTCTGCGTGGACACAACCCGTGAAAGAGTTTTAGATATTAAACCTCAGTCAGCAATCACGGGAGATAATGTGGCTCTAGAAGTCGATGCCGTGGTGTATTGGCGGGTTGTGACTTTAGAGAAAGCTTATTATGGAATAGATCAAATTGAAAATGCGATCGCCAACTTAGTTTTAACCACGTTTCGCGCTGAAATTGGTCGATTGCCAATGCAAGACATCTTGGGTTCCCGAGATGACATGAATAAAAAGTTACTCAAGAAGTTAGACGAAGCTACTCAACCTTGGGGCGTCAAAGTAATTCGCGTAGAAATTCAAAGCATTACACCTCCGAAAAGGGTGCAAGAAGCTATGGAATTGGAGCGCGCCACTAAGAGCGAGTGGCAAGCAATGGTCAATAAGGCGATCGGCACTAAGGAGTATATGAGGCTCTTAGTTGAAGCTTTAGACTCCCATCCCAATAGCAAGCAAGTTTTGAATTACTTAGTAACAGAAAAATACTTGGATGCTCAACAAAAATTGGGCGAAAGCGACAATGCCAAAATTCTGTTTATGGACCCCAGGAGCATGACAGAAGCTTTGGGCGAGCTGATGGGTTCTATGCCCGATGTGATTCATTCTGAGGGCGGGGAAATGAAAGTTATTGATACTCCCACTTCTCAAGACTGATTTCTGAAGATAGCGTCGGCAACCAGACAAACATCGTGCATTTCTCTGACATCGTGAACTCGCAAGATATCTGCCAAATTTGCGATCGCACCTGTACAAGCCGCCGCTGTCCCCCAAACTCTTTGTTTCGCTTCTGGCTGATTCAAAATGTGACCGATGAAGCTTTTTCGCGATACTCCGACTAAAATCGGACAGTTTAAAACACGGAATTTTCGCAACTCTCGCAGAATTTCTAAGTTTTGACTGTAAGTCTTGGCAAAGCCAATACCAGGGTCGAGAATTATTTGAGATTTGTCAATTCCCGCAGCAACTGCCGCCGCAATTCGACTCTCGAAAAATTCCCCAATTTCCCCGATTAAATCCCGATAATCTGTCAGTTGTTGCATCGTCTGGGGAGTTCCCCGAATGTGCATCAAAATTATTGGCACTTTTAACTGAGCAACCGTTGACAGCATTTCCGAGTCAAAAGTCGCTCCCGAAATATCGTTAATTATATCCGCTCCCGCCTCTACCGCAGCTTTCGCAACCTGCGCTCTGGTAGTATCGACTGAAATAGGAACTGAGCCAAAAATATCGGCTTTTTGTCGCAGTGTTTGTACTACAGGTATAACGCGATCGATCTCATCTCCTAATGATATTTCCACTGCACCGGGCCGAGTAGATTGACCGCCAATATCAATAATATCAACTCCACATTTTACCATGTTTTCCGCTTGCGCCAAAGCAGATTCTAGGGTATTGAAATCTCCGCCGTCGCTAAAACTGTCAGGGGTTACGTTCAAAACGCCCATTAAATAAGTGCGTTTTCCCCACTCGAAAACTTTATTTCTAATGGTAATTTTTTCTGGGTTATTTGTCATAAATTATACTTTTTGGCAGGCGGGACAACCGTCTCACAATAATTTCATCTTGAGAGTGTTGGGTTTCGTTCCTCAACCCAACCTACACTATCAACTTTTAATTCAACCAAAACTCAACCAGCTAAAAACAGTATCAACTGTCAATTCTAATTCAATTTTATCAATTATTGGCAACCGAGCTGCACCTTTGTACAGTTCTACTTTTTGTCCTGGAAATACTGCCAAAATACTCTCTTCTTCTGGATCTAGTAACCACCCCAACTCAGTGCCGTTTTGCGAACAGTGGAGTAAGTTACTCAGCACTTTTGTTTGGCTTTGGTTTGGAGACAGAATTTCTATCGACCAGTCAGGATTAATGTCAAAGCGGTTAGCAATTCTACCCGACGGCAAAAAAGGAATTCTTTCCCATCGGAATACTGCTACATCTGGCACGATTGATGCCTCGCCAAAAGTGCAGCGCAACTCGGGAAAAGCATTGGCAATTTTCCGAGTTTTCGCTACTTGATTGATAGTCTTGCAGAGTTCACCTTGAAGTACGCTGTGTTCACCTTGAGGCATCGGCTTCTGAATGATTTCTCCCTCAAGAAATTCTGAGGCCGGTTCAGTTTCAGGAAGTTTGAGGAACTCGTCTAAGGCGGGTTTGGGTTTAACGATCGCAGTCATAGGTTAATTCTCCCGATCCGAGAAACACTGAACGGCACATCACAATTGTAGGCGATCGCTGTTTAATTCCCGCTGCCTTGTTCCAATTACCAATTAACAATTACCAATTAGCAATTAGCAATTACCTAATTACTGATAATTGACAATTCGAGCAAAACTCGCAGCTTCCAAACTCGCACCGCCTACCAGAACCCCGTCAATCTCAGGCATCGCCATAACTTCATCAATATTCTCCGGTTTAACAGAGCCACCGTACTGAATTGGCACGTCAGGATTAGTCAATTTACTGCGAATCAAACCAATAACTCGGTTAGCTTCCTTCGTTTCGCAAGTATCGCCAGTGCCAATGGCCCAAATCGGTTCGTAAGCAATTACCAATTTCTGCTGGTCAACACCAACCAAATCTTTTGCCAACTGAGAAAAAATGTGAGATTCAGTTTCCCCTGCATCTCGCTGCTGCTTGGTTTCCCCAACGCACAGAATCGGAATTAAATCGTATTTCTGAGCAGCTTTCAGCCGCAAATTCACCGTTTCGTCAGTTTCCCCAAAATATTGGCGCCGTTCGCTGTGGCCGATGATGACATAACGGACACCAAGTTCACTAAGCATTGGCCCGGAAATTTCCCCAGTAAAAGCTCCAGACTCTTGCCAGTGAACGTTCTGAGCACCGAGTCTAATCCGGCTGCCGTGCAAATTTTTCGAGAGGACAGCCAAGGAAGTGAAGGGAACGCAAAGCACGACTTCCCGTTCCTCTGGGGTTTCCGTCAGGCAGGACATGAATCCTTGAAGAAATTCTAGGGATTCAGTCCTAGTTTTGTACATTTTCCAGTTGCCAGCAATAACTATTTTCCGCACGGGTGACTCAGTAGCTCTGTGAACATCAAAATCAGGCAAATTATAGTGTAAAGCTTTAGGGTACATTTCGAGCCCTTATTGCCCAAACTCAATACGAGCTTGCTCAACTAAGTCAACGGTGACGACTTCGGTTTCGGCTTCGCGCGCCAACTGCTCGATGCGGACGCGAGCTTGTCCCCGGACAAAATAGGGAATATTTTTCAGCTTCGCCTTGGCTTCTGGCGTCCATTTTAAATCATCGGAAAATTCGGAATCGGGCATGGCGTTTTGAGCGATCGACTACAAGCCTTCATGGATCTGGCTTTGATGGAAAGCCTGGATGTATTAAATTTACCATAAGTGCGATCGGCCCACACCTTCTCACTCTGCCTTAAATTTGTTGCCTAAAATAGCCGACGCTTCTTGTAAAAGCTGATTCTGCTCTTCTCGAATTGCCTCCAACCTTGTCAAAATATTAGCAAGTCGTTCTTGAGACTCCAAACTGTTTGATGCAACTCCCCTCAATTGTAAACCTGAATTATTTTTGTATTCGGGATTCTGTGAAACTAATGAGTTTACAGCCACTCCACCGACATTACTTACAGATTTAGAGCCGACACTCAAAACCCCTTGCATAAATTTTCCAGGGCTTTGCAGAACAAATAACCATCCTCCAGCAAAAAATCTACTTAAAGCCTGAAAAAGACCCAATATAATGAATACAAATAGCAGTATCACTGCTAAAAATATCAGCGGATGACTCACCAACCAGAAGACTACAGGGTGAGAGTCAATCCAATCTTTAACAGTACCATTGATAGCATTTTTGATGGCATCTGAAGCGGCATCGCTCATATTTCCCGCCTTGTTAATGCTATCTTCTAATGAAGCCTTAGCCTTTTCTGTAGCTTGATTTACACTCTCTACAGCTTGGCTAGTGCTTTGATTCAGAGTATTGAGCGCAGAGTTAGTAGTTTGATTAATAGTTTCTTTAGCAGTTGCCGCGGACTGAGAAACAGCATTAACAGCTTTGTTGGTACTTTCACTGAGGCGACTAACTGCTTGATTCGCAACTTCCGATATAGAAAGTCTGGCTTTTTCGGTTTTCTCCGCTACAGTACCTAAAGCATTGTTCGTAGCTTGATTAACAGTATTAACGGCAGAATTTGTAGTTTGAGTAAGAGCTTCTTTTGCCTGAGACGCAGTTTCGGAGAGAGAATATTTAGCTTGTGCTGTTGCTTCTGAAGTAGAATTCACTGCTTTTTCGACTTGCTCAGTCCAAACTTCTTTCGTTTTTTGAAAGCTTTGAGAAAAATCAGGCAGTGCTACTTCCATAGTCAGTGAGCTCCATTAAGTTAATTTACTGTTTCCAGTGATTATAGTATAGCTTCTATTTTTAATAGTGGGACTTTAGCCCAAAATAGAGTGAGAAATAAAGCTAAGATATATAGAGTCAACTTTTGAGGTTAGTGTCTTTCCTGATGGAATCTGATGAGATCAACACTTGGGACATCCATGATCCCATGCTTTGAAAGATAGTGTCAACGCTTTGACGATGTGTTTCCTACTCAAGCCCAAAGACAGGAGTTTAGACACTATTTGGGGCGATTATTGGGAGAAAGCAGAGAAACAACCTATCCGAGAGCGCGCAAAACGCTATAAATGTTTCTTAACAAAGCTTACGCCTTTTTGCAGTCAGAGCTGCCTGGTGCGAACAAACGCTCAACCAAGGGCGAATCTATACGGGATCGTGTGACCATCAGATGTATTCCCCAAAAATAGCTCGGACGATCGCTCGTGGGACGGAGGAATTTGATGCACCCGAAAAAGGCTGAATTAAGTTGAGAAATATAGCATATTATCCCACGAGCGATCGCGGGATAACAGGCGATCGTTCGTCAAAGCTCGCTCGGCGTTGTAAAAACTGTTTAACGCCCCAAAAATAATTACATATTTACAAAAATTAGCGCAAGTTACCAGACTTTATATCCCCAAAAAAAGCGATAAATTTTAAGTAGACTGTGGCTGTTAGTTTAACAAACCCGACACTCCCTATAATTTTGTTGCGGTCGCTTAGCTGGTGTATAATTTATGACATATTGGTCAATTTTTCACTTTCCATCCCAAGCTCAAAATATGCTAGGCTAGAATGTTTCCAAAGCTTGAGATACACCATGACGTATGTATCAATCATTAGAAGAGTCAGCCATTTCAACTAACCCATCTACGGAACCGTCCTCTCTAATTCTGATTGTGGATGACGATGCCTTGATGCGTTTACAACTTCGACTGTATTTACAGAAGGAAAAATACCGAGTGGCCGAAGCTACGGATGGGTTGACAGGGCTAGCAGCTTATGAGGAAGTACATCCAGACTTGATCCTGCTAGATGCAGTGATGCCTACTATGGATGGTTTTGCTTGTTGTCAAAAATTATCTGAAGTGCCTGAGAGCGATCGCCCACCTATTTTGATGATTACTAGCTTAGAAGACAAAGAATCTGTCGATCGAGCGTTTGCAGCGGGAGCGGCTGACTATATCACTAAGCCCATTCACTGGGCTGTTCTGCGACAGAGAGTACGACGGTTGATTCAGCAATTCCATTTGCAACAGCAACAAACCCTACTTTACAAACAGCTAGAAGCCGCCAATCGACAATTAAAATACCTCGCGTCAATTGACGGTTTGACTCAGATTGCCAATCGCCGTCAGTTTGACCAACAGCTAGAGGAGGAGTGGCGACGCATGACGAGGCAGCAAACTCCTTTGTCACTGATTTTGTGTGATATAGATTTGTTCAAGCCTTACAACGATACTTATGGACACCAAGCAGGGGATCTATGTTTAAAGCAAGTTGCGGCAACTCTCAATCGCAGTATTAATCGAGCTGGAGATTTAGTAGCACGTTATGGAGGTGAAGAATTTGTAGTGATTTTATCCGACACCGAGCTTGAGGGAGCCGTCCAAATCGTTAAGCAAATGCAGGAGCGCATCCAAGCTTTAGCAATAGTCCATAAGAGTTCTCCGCATCATTGCATTACGCTCAGCTTCGGTATTACCAGTGTAATTCCTACCCAAGAGAGTCGGCCTGAAACTTTAATTGCTGCTGCCGATGCAGCACTTTATCAAGCCAAAGACAAAGGTCGTAATACTTTTTGCACCAAGATTCATACAGTCAATGAATTCACCCGTTAAATCATCAGGGTAAAAACTATGCCTCTCGTCATTTGGAAGGATTGCTTAATAATTGTTATTCCAAAAATTTGCCACCACCATAAACAATTGATTGAGCAACTCAATAGCTTAGTGAATGCCATGTTGGCAAACCGTGGCAAGGAAGAAATAAAAGGTATTGTAGATTTTTTAGACTTGTACATAGCACAAAAATTAGAGTTTGAAGATTTTTTTAGGCAAAGATACAAATGCCCGGTTGCATCTAACAATGCAGCGGCGCATACCAAATTTATTAAAGCACTGAGTGAAGTTAAACAAGAGCTGAAAATCAAAGGATCGAGCCTTTCGTTAGTCATTAAGCTTAATGAACAATTGCTATAGCAATCCTCGCATCATTTGTAAAAATATGTAGGGGTAGTGCTACCCCTACTCCCCGTGCCTACCCCAACCTGCATCGGGGCAACCACGGGGGGTTTGCCCCTACAAGAATTACACGAATCATTTAGGATTGCTATAGATTGGTTCGTGAACCATATTAAAAAAAGTCGATCGAGAACTCAACTCCTACATGAGTAAGCCTTGATTTTAGTCTTAAAGCCTAAATAAGCGGTTCTGCGACCTTCATGGAAACTGTCAGGGAAATAACGAGAGTGCCTCTACGAAGATTTTTTATCAGAATCAGTTCATATTCAGCAAGTAGCAATTCTAGAAGTTTATGGGAGGGTCGATCTGAGTGCGTGATCAAAGATGGTTTGGTGCGATCGCCCTTCTCACTGCTGCCGGTTTTCTGGGCAACCATTGCAATTTGTCTCTTTTCTTTGGGGTTGATTTCCTCTTTGGCAGTATTCCCATACTAATTATTACTTATTACTTCGGCTGGGGCTGGGGAGGCTTGGCTGGTCTAATTGCAGGCAGCTATACTTATATCCTTTGGCATCATCCATACGCCACGATTATTTTGGTGATGGAGACTCTGTTTGTAGGGTTTCTTTGCAAGAAGTGCAAACAGCCAAATATCCTGTTATTCGATGGAATTTACTGGTTCTTAATTGGAATGCCCCTCGTTTGGGTTTTCTACGGTCAAATGATGCAGATGGATGCGAATCAGGCTATCCTCGTTATGTGCAAACAAGCAGTAAACGGCATTTTCAATGCCTTAGTTGCCAGTTTAATCATTTCCTATGCGCCGATTTATCGGTGGATTAGTGATTCAAAATATATCGCCCTTTCTTTACAACAAACAATTTTTCATTTGTTGGTAGCTTTTGTATTTATTCCAGGAGTGATACTATTAGTTTTTGATGGTAGGTACTTTGTTAGTCAAATCCAAACCACGGTGCAAACGGAGTTACAAACCAACGCAAAAACTATCACTAGCGCCATATCTAGATGGCATCAGCGACATCTCTTAGCTTTGAATACATTAGCTGAAGAATCGCTCATACCTGAAGCCACCACTGCTGCTAATACAGGGATTCAATCATCCGAACAGCTACAACAACAAATTAGCCTGATCGAGCAGTTGTTGCCAGATTTCGACAAAATTTATGCTGCCGATGAATCGGGAACAATTTTAGCGGCTTCTTCTCCTTTTAATCCAACCCGTCGGCGGTTGCTCGAAGAAAGCAGAGAACATAAATATCTGATTACCCTGGCTCAAGAGCGATCGAGACCTTGGATGACTTCTATCCACAAAGATTTATTAATGGATGAACCTCATGTAGGATTAAATGTTCCCCTGCAAGTTCAAGGTCGTTTTATTGGAGTGATCCACGGTTCATTAGGATTGAGCAAGATAAAATCTCTCTACATTTTCCAGAGAAACAATCAGAAAGTTCGCATTACATTGCTAGATCAAAACAACAAAGTCATTGCGAGTAATCAATCCGACCAAAAGCTTTGGACCAGTCTTGAGGAGTCAAAGAACGGCAGCACTCGCACCTTAGAGGGAACCTTGCAGCAGTGGCTTCCTAGCAATGGCAACAATCCGATGATCCGTTGGAAAAACTCTCTGTATATAGAGGAATTTACAATTAGCTCCGAGCTGGACTGGAGAGTACGCTTAGAAATTCCAGCCGCTCCCTATGTAAAAAAATTACAAAATCGTTACAAGGCTGACTTTAGCATTCTACTCGTCATCACAATGTTGGCATTTTTGTTTGCCACGCTGGTGAGCGAACGACTGGTAAAGCCATTATCCTATTTAGCTATTGCGACTACTGACTTACCCAACAAGCTTTCAGAAGAAACATTTGAATGGAAACATAGCTCTGTTACAGAAATCAATGAGCTTGCTAGAAATTTTCAATTGATGGGAATCGTGCTTAATCAAAAATTTAGGGAGATTAAACACGCCAACGCTACATTAGAACAGCGGGTTCAAGAACGAACACAAACATTATCCAAAATCAATCTCTCCCTGAAAGCTGAAATTAAGAGACGTAAACAAGCCGAAGCTGAACTAAGAACAAGAGAGGCGGCGATACGAGCTTTATATGAAGTCACTGCTACCCAAAATCTCAATTTTGAGCAGCGCATCCAAGCGTTGATTGAGATGGGATGTCAGAATTTTGGGCTAGAAAGTGGCATCTTGGCTCGTGTGCAAGATAATACTTATGAGGTGATGGTGGCGCGATCGCCCGATCGAGTCCTGAAACCAGGTGATGTCTTTGATATTAAGGAAACTTTGTGCTGTGAAGCTTTAGACACAAATGAACCCCTAAACATCGAACATATAGGAATCTCCAAATGGCATTACCATCCTGCCTATCTTGCCCTTGGCATAGAAGCTTATATTGGAACACGAGTGTTAGTTGCAGGCAAAGTCTACAGTACCCTCAGCTTTTCTAGTAAATCTCCCCGTGCAGACAGCTTTAAATCTGCCCATGTGGAATTATTGAAGCTGATGGCTCAATGGATTGGTAGTGAAATTGAACGGCATCAGGCAGAAGTCGCTCTGCAAGCGAGTGAAGAGCGGTGGGAACTCGCCCTACGCGGTAGTAATGATGGGGTATGGGATTGGAACGTCAACACCAATGAAGTATTCTTCTCGGCTCGCTGGAAAGAGATGTTGGGCTACGAGGATCATGAAATTCCCAATCAATTAGAGGAATGGAGCAAGCGAGTTCATCCCGACGATATCGGATGGGTGATGCAAGCAATTCAAGATCACTTTCAGCGCCAAACTCCCTTTTATATTACAGAACATCGAGTGCTTTGCAAGGATGGGAGCTACAAATGGATTTTGGCTCGAGGGCAAGCGCTTTCGGATGAAGCGGGCAGAGTTGTCCGCATGACTGGTTCTCAAAGCGATATTACGAACCGCAAACAGTTAGAGCAGGAAATTCAAGCCAGAGAGCAATTATTGAATGCTTTCTTTAAAGGAGCTTCCCTAGCAGGGGTGGGGCTGTGTATATACGATCGGCAGTTTCGATTTTTACAAATCAATGAGGCACTAGCTGAAATTAATGGCCTCTCTGTGGAGGCTCACTTAGGTAAGACAACCGATGAGATATTGGGGCAATTTGCTCCTGGTGTAAATGCACTGTTACAACAGGTTTTAACGACAGGAAAACCTTCCATAAACTTGGAAATTAGCACAGAAGTAACCAGTCGAACAGGTGCCCAGCGCTACTGGCTCGTTTCTCAGTTTCCCATTTTCAAGGATGCAGAGCATCCTATAGCAGTGGGTTGCATTCTAATTGAAATTAGCGATCGCAAACGAGCCGAAGCGGAACTGCAACAAATGAGTGCGGCGCTAGAAAATGCCGTGGCAGGGATTTCTCGGCTGAACCCTCAAGGACGCTATATCTCTGTCAATGTGACTTATGCTGCCATCTGTGGATATCAGCCCGAGGAAATGCTAGGGATGGAGTGGCAAAGAACCGTTCATCCTGAAGATGTTGAGAAGATGGGGGCTGCTTATGAGCAAATGTTGAGAGAGGGCAGAGTCGAAGCCGAAGCTAGGGGAATGCGAAAAAATGGCTCTAGCTTCTATAAACAAGTGGTGATGGTCTCTGCTTATGACGAGCAAAATGTGTTTGTTGGACATCATTGCTTCATGAAGGATATTAGCGATCGCAAGCAGGCAGAAGAAGCACTACAACGACAGTTGCAAAAAGCCCTACTGCTGAAGCAAATTACCCAAGAAATTCGTCAAAGCCTTAATGCTGAGCAGATATTTGCAACGGCTGCTATTCAGATTGGGCAAACTTTTGGGGTGAGTCGCTGCTTAATTAGCACATACCAGGACAATCCACTGCCTCAGTTTCCTGTCGTTGCAGAGTATCTAGCAGTGGGATGTGCCCCCAGCGGGGAGCATGACATTCTGGTGGCCAGTCCTGCTTATACAAAACGGTTGATGGCTCAAGATGAAGCGATCGCCTCCCCGGATGTCTACTGCGAATCATTGCTCACCTGTGCTCATTCAATTTGTACCAGTCTCAAATTGAGATCGACATTAGCAGTGCGAACCTCTTACCAAGGAGAACCGAATGGTGCCATTTGTTTGCACCAGTGCGATCGCTACCGTCATTGGACTACCGATCAAATCGAGTTGCTAGAATCAGTCGCGGCTCAAGTAGGAATTGCCCTAGCTCAAGCCCAATTACTAGAGCAAGAAACTCGACAACGAGAAGAATTAACTCTCAAAAACTTTGCCCTGGAGCAAACTAGACGGGAAGCAGAAGCTGCGAACCGAGCCAAAAGTGAGTTTCTGGCGATGATGAGCCATGAAATTCGCACTCCCATGAATGCGGTTATTGGTATGACGGGACTACTGCTGGATACAGAACTCAAGGCTCAACAGCGAGACTTTATCGAGACGATTCGCAATAGTGGGGATACGCTTCTGAGTATCATCAACGACATCCTGGACTTCTCCAAAATTGAGTCGGGCAAACTGGAGCTAGAAAAGCATCCCTTGAGCTTGAGAGATTGCATAGAAGGTGCGATCGACCAACTTGCAGTTAAAGCAGATGAGAAGGATATTGAGTTGGGCTACTTCATCCAGCCCCAGACTCCTAAGTTGATTTTGGGTGATGTCACCCGTCTGCGTCAGATTCTAGTTAACTTGCTCAACAATGCGATTAAGTTTACTGAAACTGGGGAAGTTACCATTTCCGTAGAAGCCTCTCTAGTTGATTCTGACAAAACAATTTCTGAGCCAGGGAACTTGTCAGAAAGCTTGTATGAAATCCAGTTTGCCATTCAAGATACAGGCATTGGTATTCCAGCCAATCGGCTCGATCGACTGTTCAAGTCTTTTAGTCAAGTAGATGCTTCGACGACTCGGCAGTATGGAGGGACTGGTTTAGGTTTGGCGATTAGTAAGCGACTTAGTGAAACGATGAACGGCACGATCTGGGTTGAAAGCCGAGGCAACATCGGAGGAACCCCTTCACAAAAATGGCAAGCCGCTAACCTTAATCGAGTCACAATGGGTTCTACGTTCTACTTCACGATTGTGGCATCCTCTGTGGCTACTGAGTTAGCGGAACCGATGGAAATGGTACCAGAACTATCTGGCAAGCGTTTATTAATCGTGGATGACCAGCCCACTAACCGACAAATTCTGACGTTGCAAGCAGAGACTTGGGGGATGCAGAGTCTAGCTGCCCAATCGGCTGTCGAAGCGCTCAACTGGCTTGAGAGTGGAGAAACCTTTGATGTGGCTATTTTAGATATGCAAATGCCACAAATCGACGGTCTCACACTCGCCTCAGCCATCCACCAGCATCCTAAGTGCCACCGTTTACCCCTCGTGTTGCTGACTTCAATGGGCTACCCAGAAGCGAGTTCTTCAGCGCTTTCCACCCACTTTGCCGCTTTTTTAAGCAAACCTATCAAACAATCCCAGCTCTATCAAATACTGATCCATGTGCTACAAGCTCAACCGAAAAAAGTTCAACAACAACTTCCTATATCTGTTCAGGATGATATGAAACTGGCCCAGAGACTCCCACTGCGAATTCTTTTAGCAGAAGATCATCTGGTAAATCAGAAGGTGGCACTGCTGCTGTTAGAGCGTTTGGGATACCGGGCCGATGTTGCGGCCAATGGATTGGAAGTTTTGGAAGCCCTGAATCGCCAGCCTTATGATGTCGTGCTGATGGATGTACAAATGCCAGAGATGGATGGACTAGAAGCCACCCGTCGTATTTGCCAGGAGTGGCCGGCTCATACTCGTCCCAGGATTATTGCCATGACGGCGAATGCCATGCAGGGCGATCGCCAGGTTTGTCTTGATGCTGGCATGAATGACTATATCAGTAAACCAATTCGAGTAGAGGTTCTTCACCAAGCGCTGAGTCAGTGTCCACCCAGCCCGGAACCGCAGCAGGAGGCCCAAAAGGAGGAATCAGATAGCAACAAGCCAGAAATTGAGATGCCAGCGGTTAACCTCACAGAACTGCAAGCCTTCTGTAGCAGCATCGATCAAGATTCAAGCCAGATTTTGAGCTTGCTGGCGAATTGCTACTTTGAGGAATCTCTAAAGTTGCTACAAGCTATGAAATTAGCGATCGCTCAAGCGGATACTCAAACCCTAAAGCGAGTGGCTCATACCCTCAAAGGCAGTAGTGCAAATCTAAGCGCAGCTCCTCTCGCCGAGCTTTGTAGCAGGTTAGAAGTTATGAGTACCTCTGGTGAACTAGATCAAGCCTCAACCCTATTGGCTGAAATCGAGGATGAGTACGATCGTGTCAAGAATACTCTCCAACAAGAACTACAAAAGAGGGAAACTAATCTATGAAACTCAATTAAATAGGCATCTTTTTGTACCAGGACTTAGGCAACTGTCATCCGCGATGCCGCAACCGGGCTATGCGATCGCATACGCACGATCGATCCTGATTCCAAATCTTTTAGCATCGGAATTATTCATATCATTTTTGGTAACACTCATACATGATGTTGACTGTTGACGGTTGACAGTCAACGCCGTTAACAGTCAACGCCGTGAACAGTGAACTCGAATTTACTATTTCAATGCTAACGGATTGGATATCATATATCTCTTCTCTGCATCTGCGTGAATCAGCGTGCATCCCTTGTCCGGGGCGGTTCATAAATTCTCTTTTTTTTACCGCAGATGAGGGCAGATAAACACAGATGCACCCAGATGAATTATATCAATTCCGGCTGCACCCTGCGTGATTGTTGAGTGTTGACTGTTTGCTGGATTTTACAACAATAATGACTAATGACTAATGACTAATGACTAATGACTGCTGTCGAAGCGGAATCTCGATCGCAAACTCAGTACCTTTCCCCACTTCCGAATGGCATTTTAAAACACCGCCGTGTTTCTCTACCACAATTTGGTAACTAATTGACAGTCCCAATCCAGTACCTTTTCCCACTGCCTTAGTCGTGAAAAAAGGGTCAAATATGCGTTGTCTCATAGATTCCGAAATTCCCGTACCGTTATCAGAAATCCGAATCAGCGCGCTAGGAATAGTACCATTAAGTTGACCGACAGCAGTCGAGATTTTAATTTGAGGAGCTACAGATTGACCAGCGCGCAACTTGTGCGATTCCAAAGCATCGATCGCATTCCCAATTACATTCATGAATACCTGATTCAACTGTCCCGCATAACACTCAACTCGAGGCAAAATGCCGTATTCTTTCACTAGCACAATGTTTGCACTGTCCGCATTAGATTTCAGCCTGTGCTGTAAAATTAACAGCGTGCTGTCAATGCCCTCGTGAATATCAACCGCCTTCATTTGACTTTCGTCAAGACGAGAGAAATTCCTTAAAGACAGAACTATTTGACGGATGCGATCGGCTCCCACCTTCATTGACAATAGCAATTTTGGCAAATCTTCTAGCAGAAATTCCAAGTCAATATCTTCACTCAATTTGTCTATTTCAGGACTATAAGCGGGATATTGCTGCTGGTAAAGTTCCAGCAAGCTCAGTAAGCTAGCAGTATATTCACTAGCGTGATTGAGATTGCCGTAAATAAAATTAACCGGATTGTTAATTTCGTGAGCAATCCCGGCTACCAGTTGCCCCAAACCAGACATTTTTTCAGTTTGAATCAATTGAGCTTGAGTCTGCTGCAAATCCTTTAAACTTTGAGCGATTTGTTCTGCTTGGCGTCGGGTTTGAGCGAGCAAATCGGCTTGTTGGATAGCTACGCCTAACTGATTGGCAATCTGAGCTAAAAAGTTAACTTCTGAACTTTCCCAACAGCGGGGCCCAGAATGTTGATATGCTGTCAATAAACCCCAAAGTTCTTGTCCTACAAAAATCGGCGCGATCGCATAAGCCTTCACCTGAAATTGCTCTAAAATACCGACATTACACTCGGAGTGACAAGCTTGATAGATATCGTCAACGGCTATAGTTTCATTATTCAGATACTTGCCGCCTTGGTTTGACTGCAAATAAGTATCTTGCCCAGCCGTATTGATACCTTCCCCTACCCATTTCATCCAGCCATTTTTTACAAACTCGGCAATATATTGACCGCTAAAATCAGGATTTAAGCGATAAACCGCTATTCTATCGACTTGCATAAACTGACAAACTTCTTGAGTAGCCGTCTTAAAAATCGCGTTGATATCGAGAGATTCTCGAATCTTAGCCACCACTTCAAACAGTATCCGCTGTTGCTCGGATGCCCACAGCAAATCAACTGATTGCTGCCGCGTTTTAGCCAACAAATCTGCTTGTTCTAATCCTACACTCAACTGAATTCCCACTTGCGTAGCAAACTGAATTTCCGAAGTGTTCCAATGGCGCAAACCGCTGCACTGGTGCACGCACAGCAAACCCCAAAGTTCGCTGCCATTCATCAGCGGCATAATCACCTGAGCTCTAATTTGAAATTGAGCTAAAAGAGCAACATGGCAGTCGGAAAGTCCAGCATTTTCGATATCTTGTAGCACTTGTATCTGTCCCTGACTATATTTCTTGGCATATTTTTCGCTAAAAAAATGATCGCGAACTTTTACATTCATTGCCGAACAAAACCCAGGCAAAACATCTTCGGTAATAAATTCGCCTTCATTAAAATTTAAACTAGGATCGAAGCGATAAATGCCAACTCTATCGGCCTTTAATACCCGTCGCAATTCTGTAGTTGTAGTACGAAAAATTGTATTTAAATCGAGAGATTGTCGAATCTTAGCAACTACCTCAAACAGTATTCGCTCCTGCTCTGCTACCCGCTGCAACTCAACTGCTTGCTGCTGAGTTTGAGCGAGCAAATCTGCTTGTTCTATGGCGATACTGAGCTGAGCGGAAATTTGGGTAGCAAACTTAATTTCGGAAGATTCCCAGTTGCGGGGAGCCGAACATTGGTGTACGCACAGCAACCCCCAAAGGTCGTTGCCTTTCATAATCGGTGCAACTAAAGTAGCTTTGATCTGAAATTGCTCCAAGACTTTGTGAAAGCAATCTTGCAGTCCGGCCTGTCTGATGTCAGACATGGCGTGAACTCGCCCCTGAGAATAGAGATTGGCGTAGTTTTCTCCAAAGCAGCGATCGTCCACTTTGACTGCCATTGCTGACACAAAATTTGGCAAAACATCTTCGGCAACGAATTCGCCGTCCTTAAATTCTGATGCGGAATCGAAGCGGTAAACTGCCACTCGATCGGCATTTAAAGCTCGTCGCACTTCCTGGGACATCGTGCTAAAAATCTTGTTCAAGTCGAGGGATTTCCGCATTTTAGCCACCACTTCAAACAGCACTTGCTGCTGTTGGGTCAACTGCTGTAGTTGAGCGGTGCGCTTTTGAACTTGATTTTCTAAGTTTGTGTTAAGTTCCTCTATTTGTTGATCGAGTTGGTAGTGGTTAATAGCATTAGAAAAGTGCGTGCCCAAAATTTGGAGCAATTCAATTTCTTCACCCTTCCATTCGCGAATTTGGGCAGTTTTTGATTCTTTCCACGCTTCAAAAGATATCCGAGATTGGGCGAGCCGCGCGTCGCTATCAAACTGTCTAGCCCAGAGAGTTTCGGTGTCAAATTCTTCTCGAAAAATGGTCAAGTAACCGAATATTTGCTGGCGGGCTCTGAGCGGTACGATTAAAATGCTGCGAATTTTGGTCGATCGAAATGCAGGTTGCAGGCTTCTCAAACTGCTAATTTGGTACAAGTCGGGAATTGCCCAAACCTGTTGCTGGCCGGATTTAAAATATTCGTGCCAGACGCTGTATTGCTCAACCTGCGGGTATTTTGCCGAAATTGGCATCTTCGGCCCTGAGCCGCAAGTGTAGACTGTGAGTTCGCCAGTGGAGTTATCCGAATAGGGAACTAGATTCGTAACCGGGCTGCTGTCGGAAATGAATGGCGTGGCGAAAATGCACAGCCTGCCGCCGGCTGCATCTAGTGCTGCTACCGATTCTGCCAAAGCTGTTTGGAGTTCAATCGCTGGCTGGGAGTTAAGGGCTGCGGCCACGCGGTTGACGGCAGCTTCCCGTTGAGCTTTCGCCATCGCTCGGGCGAGGAGGGTTGATTGGGTTATGGCGACGCCAAGCTGATCTGCCACCATCTGAACGCCTTGGAGTTCGTTTTCTGCCACACTCCGGGACTCGGAGTGGTGAGATACCAACAACCCCCAGAATTCTTCGCCGTGAAAAATTGGTACTACTAAGCAAGCCTTGACGCCCAGTGCAGTCAAGTATTCAGCGTGGCAGGGGTCAACTGCACGAAAGTACATTTCGTCGGGCAGCAGTTGGCCGGAAACCGCCTCGCGGCGCGGACTTTGGCCTAGCTGCCCGGAATCTATATCGACGATCGATCGCACCTGTAGTTGGGCGAACAGTTCGCGGGCGTGAGGGGGAATATCGTCTGCTGGAAAATGCAAACCCAATAGGGAGGGCAAGCGGTTGCCGTTAATTGATTCGGCAATCACTTCACCGCTACCGTCGCTATGAAATTTGTAGATTTTTACTCTGTCTGTTCCCAAGAAGGATTGAACTTCGGCTGCTGTTGCGCTGAGAATTTCGGGTAGTTCTAGAGAGTGGCGAATGCGGTTGGCGATGCGTTCGAGCAAATTTGCTCGATCGAACCTCACCTTGACATTTTCGATCTTTAATGAGTCCATTATTAATCTTTTGCTTTCCTAGCAATAATAGTAAGCGGCCCAAAAGTTTTGTGCCTGTTAAAAAATTCGGCAAGCACAGCCATTTAATAAAATATAAATATCCTGATGGCGATCGTCGATTAGTTTTGCACCTGTAGCGATCTGCCCTAAAATTGCAACTTTTCAGTGCAACTTTCCATTTGTGTGGGATTAAAACTTTGGTACTTTAAATATAAACTTTGTAGAGCCTGCGTTGCAAGCTCTATACCCCAAAAGATTAAAATTGTCAAGTTTCAAGACTTGTAGAGTTATTCACCGCCAGCGATGAAGGTGGCACCGAAATATCTCAGTCCTGGATGCAAAACCTGGCTGAGGAACGAGCTGACGGAAAGAAACAGCATGGAATTCAACAGGTTAACTCAGAAACCGGGTTTCTAGGTCTAGGATTGTATCTGCAGCTAGCGGGTTCGGAGAACAGTCGATCGACAATCCGCAGCTTTTTGAGATATTTTTAGATCAAAAAAAAGCTCCTGCCGTTAAGCAGGAGCCTTTTTCAACTAGACAATCAAATCAGAAATAAATTCGATCGATTAGTCTAAGTCTGGCATAGCCAGCACTGGTTCATTTTCGCGATCGATACCCTTCTCAAAGCCAGCGACAGCCGCGCGAGCGCGACCAGCGTGCCACAAGTGACCGACCAAGAAGAAGAAACCCATCACAAAGTGGAAACAGGACAGCCAAGAACGAGGAGAAGTGAAGTTAAACGAGTTAACTTCAGTCGCCACACCGCCCACAGAGTTCAAAGAACCCAAAGGAGCGTGAGTCATGTACTCAGCCGCGCGGCGAGCTTGCCAAGGCTGAATGTCATTCTTGATTTTGTTCAAGTCCAAACCGTTAGTACCGCGCAAGGGTTCCAACCAAGGGCCTTGGAAATCCCAGAAACGCATCGTTTCACCGCCGAAAATGATTTCGCCAGTAGGAGAGCGCATCAGGTATTTACCCAGACCGGTGGGGCCTTGTGCAGAACCGACGTTAGCACCCAAGCGTTGGTCGCGGATCAGGAAGGTCAAAGCTTGCGCTTGAGAAGCTTCCGGGCCCGTCGGGCCGTAGAATTCGCTGGGGTAAGCAGTGTTGTTGAACCAGACAAAGCAGCAAGCGATGAAGCCCATCAGGGACAAAGCACCCAAGCTGTAAGACAGGTAAGCTTCGCCAGACCAGATTAAGGCGCGGCGAGCCCAGCCGAAAGGCTTGGTCAAAATGTGCCAAACACCGCCAGCGATACAAATCAGGCCAAGCCAGATGTGACCGCCGATGATGTCTTCCATGTTGTTGACGCTGACAATCCAGCCTTCGCCACCAAAAGGAGAGCGAACCAAGTAGCCAAAAATCACAGCCGGGTTCAGGGTGGGGTTCGTGATAATACGCACGTCCCCGCCGCCTGGAGCCCAAGTGTCATAGACACCGCCGAAGAACATGGCCTTAGCTACCAGCAGCAAGCAACCGCCACCCAACAAAATTAGGTGATAGCCGATGATGTTGGTCATCTGGTTCTTATCTTTCCAGTCGTAGCCGAAGAACGAAGAGTATTCTTCGAGAACTTCCGGGCCGCGAACGGCGTGATAAATGCCGCCCAAACCGAGAACAGCAGATGAAATCAAGTGAAGAACGCCGACTACGAAGAACGGGAAGATATCAGTGACTTCACCGCCGGGGCCTACGCCCCAACCCAAAGTAGCGACGTGGGGCATCAAAATTAAGCCCTGTTCGTACATGGGCTTTTCTGGGATAAAGTGAGCGACTTCAAACAAAGTCATTGCACCGGCCCAGAACACGATCAAGCCAGCGTGAGCGACGTGGGCGCCCAGCAGTTTGCCGGAGAGATTGATCAAACGAGCGTTGCCAGACCACCAAGCGAACCCGGAGGATTCTTGGTCGCGACCGCTTGCGTAGGAATTAGAGAGCGTTACCACCCGGTAGAACCTCCAACGATTTTAGATTTTGGATTTTGGGTTTTTTGTTCCCTAGTAGGGCACGGGAGTACCGCGCCTGCGCCAGGGAGTAGGGATTTGGATTTCAGATTAATTTAAAAAAACTAAATTAATCTGAAATCCAAATCCTGATTTTTTTAAAGTGCGTTACCGCGAGGCAGAACTTCTTCAGGGAAGATGAAGTTTTCGTGAGGTTGGTCTGTCGGAGCCATCCAAGC